>JAXDMI010000017.1:0-4229 GCA_034666145.1 Myxococcales bacterium
AGCTTGAAGAGGGTCTTCGAGTGGAGCGCCATCACCCCGTACTCGGCGAGCGCGAGCTCGGGATCCATGTTCACCGCCCACACGTTGGGCGCCACCGCCTTCACGTGCGGACCGATGAGCTCCGACCCGAGCATCGCGGAGAGCCGTTCCTTCGCGTTGCACATGCACACGAGGACGCGCTTGCCCTTCGCCGCAAGCGCGAGCGCCTCCGCCGCAGAGACCGTGGTCTTTCCCACGCCGCCCTTGCCCGTGACGATCAGGAAGCGCTTCGACGCGAGGCCGACATGGCCAGCGGCTGCCGAGGGCGGAAAGACGGAGGGCATATCTCATCGGCTAGATAGGGGAACGAGGCGCCCGTGTAAACCCGGTCGCCTGGCCGTGCTAAGTCCGGTGACGTGTCCGCCGTGCCGTCTTTCCCCGCGCGTCTACGCGTTCTGCCGCTCGGCGGGCTCGGCGAGGTCGGCATGAACTGCATGGCCGTCGAGCAGCGGGGCGACGTCCTGCTCATCGACTGCGGCGTCACCTTCGATGCACGCGGCCTGGGCGTCGACGTCGTTCACCCTGATTTTTCCGCGCTCGATGCGTTTGGTGAGCGCGTCGCCGGTGTCGTCGTCACGCACGGTCACGAGGATCACATCGGCGCGCTCCCGTATCTCCTCAAGCGTCATGACGTGCCGGTGTGGGCGCCGCCGTACGCGCTCGGTCTGATCCGCGAGCGGCTCGGTGAGCACGAGGTGCTCGCGCACGCGCGCCTCTTCGAGACGAGACCACGCACGCCGTTCCACGTGGGCTCGTTCCGCGTCGAGCCGATCCGCGTGACGCACTCCATCGCCGACGCGACGGCGCTCGCCATCACCACCGACGCCGGCATGTTCGTGCACAGCGGCGACTTCAAGGTCGACGACGCGCCGCCCGACGGTGAGCAGTTCGACGCCGAGCGCCTGCGCGAGCTCGGCGATGCCGGCGTCACGCTCCTCATGAGCGACTCGACGAACATCGACTCGGAGGGTCCGACCGGCAACGAGATCGACGTCGGCGCAGTGCTCGAGACGCTCGTCGAAGGGGCGACCGGCGCGGTGGTCGTGGCGATGTTCGCATCGAACATCCATCGCCTGCGCCTCCTCGGCGACATCGCGCGGCGCAGCGGCCGCAAGATCGTGCTGCTCGGGCGCGGCGTCGGCACGCATGCGCGCGTCGCGCGATCGACCGGTTATCTCCCCTGGCCCGACGATCTGGTGTGGCCCGACGCGCAGGCGCGTGAGCTGCCGAAATCGAAGATCCTCGCCGTCGCCACCGGCTCGCAGGGCGAGGCCAACGCTGCGCTCGCGAAGCTGGCGCGCGGCGACCATCCCGCGCTCGACATCGGCCCCGGCGATCGCGTGGTGCTCTCCGCGCGCACCATTCCCGGCAACGAGCGCGAGGTGCATGCCCTCCTCGGGCTCCTCCTGCGTCGTGGCGTCGAGGTGCGGACGCGCCTCACCGATCGCGGCGTGCACGTCAGCGGTCATGCGCATCGGCCCGAGCAGCGCCGCATGATCGAGCTGGTACGTCCGAAATGCTTCATTCCGGTGCACGGGACGATCCACCACCTCACGCGTCACGCGGAGCTGGCGCGCGAGACCGGCGTCGAGCAGGTGTCGGTGATCGAGAACGGTCGCATCGCCGAGATCGAGAACGGCCATCTCGAGCTTCGCGACACCGTTCATTCCGGCCGCGTGCACGTCTGGGCAGGACGCGAGATCCCGACCCACGTGCTGCGCGAGCGCGAGGTGCTCGCCGAGGAGGGCTTCGCGTCGTGCGCGGTCACCGTCGACCCGGACGGCTCGGTCGTGGACGTCTCGCTCGTCACGCGCGGTGTCGTCGACGAGGTCGAGCACGCCGACGAAGTGGCAGCGGCGCGCGCCGCGGTCAGGCACGCCATCGCGGACCTCGCATCCCACGCCGACGACGCCCAGATCGCAGAGCAGACGCGGCTCGCGGTGCGGCGTACCTTCTTCAAATCGAGGGGAAAGAAGCCGATGACCGTGGTCCACGTGAGGAGGCGGGCATGACCGCGCGCACGCCGCACCCGACGCGCTCGTACGCGGGGCCCCCGGCAGGGCCGTACGTCGTGAAGAAGCTCCGCGAGCTCGACGTGGAGCTCGCCGCTTCCATCCCGCGCGTCGTCGAGTCGAGCGACGACGAGGCCATCCACGATCTGCGCGTCGCGATCCGCCGCCTCCGCACCATGCTCAAGATGGCGCGACCGCTCTTCGGTCGCTGGCACTCCGACGTGGTTCGCAAGGGCTTCGCCGAGGTCATGAAGGCGACCGGCGATCTCCGCGACGAGGAGGTCCTCGAGGAGACGCTCGACGGTCTCTCCGCGCATCCCGCGTTCGGCCTGTGGCTCTCGGCGCGGACCGCGCGCGAACGCAAGCTGCGACGCGCCGTGGTCGCGCGCATCGAGCGCGGCGAGCTCGATCGCGCGCGGCTCATGCTGAAGGCGCTGCTCGTGTTCCCGTTCGATCCGTCGCGGAACATGGAGCTCTCCAAGTTCGCGCGGCGCACCGTGGAGCGCGCGCGACGCGTGGTCGAGAAGGGTCGCGACGTGCCGCCCGAGGACATGCTCGGCCTCCATGCGCTGCGCATCTCGTACAAGGAGCTGCGCTACTCGATCGAGCTCCTCGCCGAGGCCCTCCCCCTCGACTCGCGAGCGATGCTGGAGCCCGCGGTGGTCTTCCAGAAGCGTCTCGGCGAGATCCACGACGTCGACGTCGCGCACGACGTGCTCCGCGCCGCGCGCGCGCTCCCTCCCGAGGCTCGGGACGAGGCCCTTGCGTCCCTGGCCAAGGTCCGGGAAAAACGCATCGGCAAGTACCTGCGCGAGCTCGATCCGCTGGGTGCCGCCGCAGCGACGAAGGAGGAGGTCGTTCGGAGCGCCGCCGAGGTCCCCGAGGTCCCCGATGGCCCCGGAGCCGCGGGACCCGTAGATCACGGGCAGAACGGGGCGAATGGCGCCTCTACGAGCGTCTCCGACGGCGCGGATGACCTCGAGGACGCCGTCACGGTGAGCCGATAGGGGGCGATCGGTGCTTGACCCACGTTGACCGGGGGGCCGATACTCCCGATTCGCATGACGAGGCTCGGGAGGCTGCTTTGATCACGTGTCCGAAGTGCAGCAAGGACAACCAGGACCACTACAAGTTCTGCCTGGGTTGTGGCGCCGAGCTTCCTCGTGACGCAGCGCCGAAGCCGTTCTCTCCGCAGACGCCGTCGCACGGCGTGAAGGCTGCGTCCGCGGCTCCGGCGGCGATGAGCGGCGTCGCGTCACGCGATGGCGCGCCGGTCGCGTCGGCGGTCGTGAGCGCCGCAGGACAGGCGTTCTCGCCTCCCGCGGGTCCGGCAGGCGGCGGCATGGTCATGGGCGGCGGCGGCGTCGGCGCAGGCCCCGCCGGAGCAGGTCAGGGCGGCGGCCAATCGGCGCCTCCTCCGGCCGGCGGCACCGTCTCGTGTCCGCAGTGCGGCCACATCAATGCGCCGTCGAACTTGTTCTGCGGTTCGTGTGGCTTCCGTCTCACCGGCGCAGCGGCGCCGAAAGCTGCTCCGGTTGCTCCGGTTGCGTTGGCGCCGGTCGGCGGCGCAGGCGCCGGCACCGTGGTGCTCACAGCGCTACGCGCCGACGGAACCGAGGCAGGGACGTTCGCGCTCCCCGGCACCACCGTCACGGTGGGTCGCGAGACCGGCGCCATCTTCGCCGGCGACAGCTATCTCTCGCCGCGTCACGCGACGTTCAAGCAGCAGGGCGCAGGTCCCGGCAGCCGCGTCACCGTGAAGGACGAATCCTCGCTCAACGGCGTCTACAAGAAGCTCGTTCGCGACGTGCCCGTCGAGCTCCGCCCCCACGACATGTTCCGCATCGGGCAGGAGATCATCAAGTTCGAGCCTCTCTCGGCTCCCCCGCCTTCGCCCGACGGCGTCGAGCGTCTCGGCTCGCCCGCGAAGGGCTATGTCGGTCGGATCGCGCTCGTCATCGGCCGCGAGGTCACGGGCAACGCGTTCCCGATCCCCGAGACCGGCGTTCATCTCGGTCGTGAGCGCGGCGACGTGCTCTTTCCGGAAGACGGCTACGTCTCCGGGCTGCACTGCCGACTGAGCTGGGAGGGCGGCAAGCTGCTCCTCACGGATCTCGGCAGCTCCAACGGCTCCTTCATGCGCTTGCACGAGGAGACCGAGGTCAAGAGCGGCGACGT
>JAXDMI010000018.1:0-2790 GCA_034666145.1 Myxococcales bacterium
CCGGTGCCCGTCGCGCATCGCCCGGTGGTGCACGACTACTGGGGAACGCACGTCACCGACGACTTCGAATGGCTCGAGGACGGCAAGAGCGCGGAGGTCGCCGCCTTCACCGATGCGCAGAACGCGCATGCGCGCGGCGTCCTCGACGGACTGCCCGAGCGTGCGCCCGTTCGCGCCCGCGTCGCGCAGCTCCTCGGCGCGAGCTCCGCCGACTACCTCGCGGTGAAGCCGGTCGCGGGCTCGCTCTTCGTCTTCGTCGCGCAGCCGCCGAAGCAGCAAGCGGTGCTCGTCATGCGCGCCGAGAGCGCCGAGCCTTCCACCGAGAAGGTGATCCTCGACCCCAACGTCCGCGACCCGAGCGGCAAGACCACCATCGACTTCTTCGTCCCGTCACCCGACAAGAGGCTCGTCGCGCTCTCGCTCTCCAAGAACGGCAGCGAGAGCGGCGACGTACACGTCATCGACGTCGCGACCGGCAAGGAGCAGCCCGATGTCATCCCGCGCGTCATGGGCGGCACCGCCGGAGGCAGCGTCGCGTGGAGCAGCGACGGCAGCGGCCTCTTCTACACGCGCTATCCGCACGCGGGCGAGCGCGCCGAGGCCGACCTCGATTTCTACCAGCAGGTCTGGTTCCACAAGCTCGGCACACCGGAGTCGAAGGACGTCTACGTCATCGGCAAGGAGTTCCCGCGCATCGCCGAGACCGAGCTCGAACGCAGCGATGACGGAAAATACGTGCTCGTGCGCGTCGCGAACGGCGACGGGGGCGAGTTCGCGCATCACGTGCTGAAGGGGAACGGCGCGAGCGGCGCGACACCCGAGGGCACCCGGCTCTCCAATTTCCCCGATCAGCTGGTCTTCACGACCTTCGCGCCCGACGGCAAGATCTGGGGCATCTCGCGCAATGGCGCGCCGCGCGGCAAGGTGGTCGTGTTCACGCCGCCCTTCGACAAGCCGGCCGAGACGTTCCTGCCCGAGGGCGACGGCGTCCTCGAGGAGCTCGTCGTCACGAAGACCGCGCTCTATCTCGTCGAGCTCGTCGGTGGACCGTCGCGCATGCGTCGCATCCCGCTCGGCGTGAAGCCGGAGCCGCTCGCGCAGGCGCCCTCGAAGCCGAAGAAGGGCGCTCCGAAGGCGGCCGGCCCGCAGACCATCGCGCCCGGAGCGCGCGGCGTGGCGGTGGCGGAGCTCCCGATCCCCGCGGTCTCGAGCGTGACCTCGGCGGTGCACGTCGGTGACGACCTCCTCGTTCGCATCGAGAGCTACACCGAGCCGCCCGCTTGGTACCGCTATCGCGCGAGCGAGCATCGCCTCGTCAAGACGTCGATGGCGAAGGCCGCGCCCGCAGACATGAGCGACATCGAAGTGCTGCGCGAGAGCTGCACGTCGAAGGACGGCACGAAGGTGCCGATGAGCATCCTGCGGAAGCGCGGCACGAAGCTCGATTCGTCGAACGCCACGCTGCTCACCGGCTACGGCGGCTTCGGCCTCAGCATCAAGCCGCGCCTTCGGCCTTGGTACCGCGCGTGGCTCGAGCAAGGCGGGGTCTTCGCGCAGGCCAACCTGCGCGGCGGCGGCGAGATGGGCGCCACGTGGCACGACTCGGGCAAGCTCGCGAAGAAGCAGAACGTGTTCGACGACTTCGCGGCGTGCGCGAAGACGCTCTTCGACCTCGGCTACACGAAGCCCGAGCGCCTCGGCATCACCGGTCGATCGAACGGCGGCCTCCTGATGGGCGCCGAGATCGTCCAGCACCCCGAGATGTTCCGCGCCGTCGTCTCGGGCGTCGGCATCTACGACATGCTGCGCGTGGAGCTGCATCCGAACGGCGCCTTCAACGTCACCGAGTACGGCACGGTGAAGGACGAGACGCAGTTCAACGCGATACGTGCATATTCCCCGCTTCACAACGTGAAGGACGGCACGGCGTATCCCGCGGTGCTCTTCATGACCGGTGCGAACGATCCGCGCGTCGACCCGTATCATTCGCGCAAGATGACGGCGCGGCTCCAGGCGGCGACGACGTCGGACCGCCCCATCCTGCTGCGTGCCAGCGCCGACGTCGGTCACGGCATGGGCACGCCGCTCGGCGCCGAGATCGAGGAGACCAGCGATCTCCTCGCCTTCTTCTTCCACGAGCTGGGCGTCCCGATCGCGCCGCGCTGACGGTGGCTGGCGCTACTCGTCGATCACCTGACCCGTGAGTGACGAGCGCGGATCGAGATCGGCCGGGCGGTTCACGGGGAGCAGCGCACGCGCTCGTTCCACGTAAATCGTGGTGATCGGGCTCTCGGCCGCGGCCTCGAGATCGGCAGCCGCCTCGTCGGGTCGGTTGGTCTTCACGAGGTAGAGCCCACGCAGATAGTGGAACGCGGGCTCGTAGATGCGCGGCGACGGCGCATTCTTCGGCCGCGTCGCGCCGGCCTTCTCGAAGAGCTTCTCCGCGGCGGCGGCAGCCCCGGCCGAGTGCGTGGCGAGCGCCAGGAACAGCAGATCCTCGGGCGTCGATCGCGCCGAAGCGCAAGCAACGGTGAGGCGCTCGACGGCGCGCTGCGGATCGCCGCCTGCCATGACGAGGTTCGCGCCTTCGAGCAGCGCACCGTCGCGCAGCTCACGGCTCGCGGCGAGCGACTCGTCGAGCTTGCCCTCGAGATGGAGACACGCGGCGCGCGCGTGTGCCGCCGCTTCGCGCACGCTCGGGAAGATGCGCATCCAGCTCTCGCCGAGACGCTGCGCTGCGATGGCCGCCGCTTGCCACTCTCCGCTCTGCACGAGCGCGCGCGGCTGTCG
>JAXDMI010000019.1:0-3855 GCA_034666145.1 Myxococcales bacterium
GGAGCGCTGCGCATCGAGAAGGAGTGGCAGCCGGTCGAGGAGGTGATCGGTGCGGCGCTCGGGGTCGTCGATCGTGTCCTTGGAAATCGGCCCGTCGCCACCGACGTGGCGCCGGATCTGCTCGCGCCCTTCGACGCCGTCCTCGTGCAGCAGGTGCTCGTCAACCTCCTCGAGAATGCCGTGAAGTACACGGCACCCGAGAGCCCGCTCACCGTGAGCGCATCGAAGTCCGACGAAGAGGTCGAGATCGTCGTCGCCGATCGCGGCCCCGGTCTTCCCGACGGAGAAGAGACGCGCATCTTCGAGAAGTTCTACCGCGCGGAGAAGGGCAAGGGCGGAGGAGCTGGCCTCGGTCTCACCATCTGCAAGGGCGTGGTCACCGCGCACGGCGGGCGCATCTGGGCGGTGAACCGCGAAGGAGGGGGCGCGGCCTTCCATTTCACGCTGCCCGCGGGCGCGCCTCCGCAGCTCGATCTGCCCGATTCGGAGCGAGCGGCGGAAGGAGCCGGAGCGTGACCGACGTCCCGAGCAAGATCCTCGTCGTCGAGGACGAGCCGCAGATGCAGAAGTTCCTGCGGACGTGCCTGACGGCCGAGGGCTATCGCATCGTCGAGACGGGGCTCGGCAAGGGCGCCCTCGAGCTCGCACGAACGCACAACCCCGACCTCGTGTTGCTCGACCTCGGCCTCCCCGACATCGACGGTATGGACGTGGCGCGAAGCCTTCGCGAGTGGAGCGCGAAGCCGATCATCGTGATCAGCGCGCGCGGCCAGGAGGCCGACAAGATCCGCGCGCTCGACCTCGGAGCCGACGATTACCTCACCAAGCCGTTCGGCACGGGTGAGCTCCTGGCGCGCATGCGCGTGGCGCTGCGCCGATCGAATCGAGCCGGACAGGACAGCACCGATCCCTGCGTGGTGGTCGGCGAGCTCCGGCTCGACCTCGAGAAGCGGCAGGTCTTCGCCGGGAACACGGAGGTCCATCTCACACCGAACGAGTACAAGCTGTTCACCGTGCTGATGAAGAATGCCGGCAAGGTCCTCACCCATCGGCATCTCCTCGAGGAGGTATGGGGGCCGGCCTACGCGACGCAGACGCAGTACCTTCGCGTGTACATGGCGCAGCTGCGGCAGAAGCTGGAGCGCGAATCGGCGCGGCCTCGCTACCTCGTGACGGAGCCTGGTGTCGGGTATCGCCTGAAGGTCGATCTTTAGGATTTCTTGCGACGCGCGGCCATCGCCTTGACGTCATCTTGATGCCGCCGAATGTACGTTGAGGATGTGCCGGCGCACCCGTACCGAGGCGCAGTCATGCATGCAGAGACGGTCACCGAAGCTCGTGGGTCTGGTTGGGCAGAGGATCTCTTCCTCATGGTCCTCTTCGTCCTCGTCGGCGCGCTGGGGATCGCGGCCGGCATCGCCACCGATTCGCAGGTCGAGCTGTCGATCGGCCTCATCCTGATCGTGTTCGCGGCGCGCGTGTTTGCCGACATCGTGCAGCAGCGGCGAAGCTGATTCAGGGCGCCGAGCCGTTCGCCGGGAATGCGCGCTCCACCGCGTCGGTGAGGTCCTTCGCGACGGAGGGCGGCTCGGGCGGCGTACGGAGCAGCGCGCGGAAGTCGCGCGGGTCGCCGTAGAACGCCCGCGACGACTCCTCGTCGGGCTCGAGCACGGTGCCGGAGACGTCGAGACCGACGAAGAGCCCGCTCGCGCGCGAGTACGTGAGGACCTCGGCAGAGAACGTGAGATCGCTCGATGCCTGAGCCTCGCGACCAACGGGCCCCGCCGCGACCGACGTCGTCGCGCCGAGCTGGACCTTGCCGCCGCTGACGAGCGCCGTGACGCTGGCGTTCGTCATCATGACCATGACGACGTCGACGCTCTGGACGCCCGCCTGAACGCCGGCGCTCGCACCGGTGATCCGGAAGAACGAGGGACGCGACCAGGCTCGCCCTTCGCGGCACGTCGCAACGCCACGGCCGGCTCGCGCGCCCAGGATGAAGCCGGCATGAACGAGGCCGGGCACGACGGCGACGCAGCGCGCGGCTTCGGAGACGGCACGCGGAACGATGGCGTCGGCGGTGCCGCGGAGCTCGCGCACGACGTTTGCGGCGGCGACGACACGCTCCATCGCCTCGCTGCGCGCGGGAGAGACCGCGTCGTTCGGGGGCTCTGCGGGCTTCGCCGCTCCACAGCCGGCGACGACGACCAACGCGAGCGCGAGCACGGGACCTCGCGTCGTCATCATGGCGGCGCCTCCCGCACGCGCGCGCGCACGTGGACGCGCGCGATGCGCTTGCCGGTGCCTTCGCCCTCGCCATCGACGACGTCGACGACGGCATCGACGTCGCGCAGCTCGTGGAGCGGAAGGCGCGCGCGGCCCACCACCGTCGGCGCCTCCCCTTCCCGCCCGGGACGCACGGCACGGATCCACACGTCTTCGTCCGCGGAGAGCTCGACGATCGCCGGGAGCTTCTGCTTCGCAGCAGGCACGAGGGAGCGACGAAAGACGTCGGTGCTCGCAATGAGTCGCAGATCGAGCGGCAGCTCCGGCGCAGCACCAGCCTCCACGCCGACGACGTCGAGCGTGTCGAGCGCGACCCAGCGGTGACCACGCTCCGCCGCGGCTGCCTCCCCGCGCGCAGGATGGATGTCCGTCGCGACGATGGCGCCCTGCTCGTCGAGGGCCCGCATGGCGAGCATCCACGGACACGGCGGCACCGAGAGCGCCGGTCGCGCATCGCCTGTCACTATCGCCCAATCGAGTGTATCGACGACGTCACCGCGCCGATCGTTCTCGAGCAAGCGCTCCGCGTGAGAGCGGCACACGGCGCGAGCCGCGATTCGCCCGCCGTTCTCGATCCGTAGATGAACGTCGGGCGCGGCCTTGCCCTCGGGATACGGCCCGAGCAGCGCGGTGCCGCGAGGCACGACGCGAAGGCGTGGCACCGCAGCGGCGCCGCTCGCGTCCGTGCCTGCGCGCGGCGTCTTCGCGTCGCCGACCACCCAGCTCTCGCCGTGTCGCGCGTCGTAGGCGAACACGATCGGCTGCCCGATGGCGGCCGCGAGTGACGCCTCGGTCTCGGTGCGGAGGCGTCGCTTCGCCACCCATTCGAGGCTCGTACCGGCGGCCGGCGCGAGCTCCACCGCGAGGAGCCCCGCCCAGTTGAGCGGAGAGACCTCGAGGACACCTACGGGCTCGATCGACGCGCGGGCGCCGGGCTTCGGCGTCAGCGTGAGCTCGAGATGATCGCTCGCGTAGGATGCGTGCACGCCGAGGGTCAGCTCCGCGTGCACCGAGGCATGAACGAACTGACGCACGCGAGCGGCGCCGAGATCGCGATCCACGCCGACCCATACCCACGCGTCGCCGCCGAGCGCGACCTCTCCTTCCCCCGGTCGCGCCGTGCAGCGCTTCACGAGCGCGAAGGCATCGACGATGCCGTCACCGCCCGTCACGAGCGTCAGCACGCGGCTCTCGACCTCCGGACACACCGCCACCGCGAGGAGCAATGGAAGAGCCGACCGTGCCGCGGCCGGCGCGCTCGACGTGGGCGGCGCCGGCGGCGGGTGCGACGCCGGCGCCGCGGCGTGACACGCACCCAGCATCGAGGCCGCCATCAGGGCGCCGAGACGTTGCTTCATTCGACGTCGATCGCCTCGAAGCGCACGCGCGCCATACCGACCGTGTGACCGTCGAGAGAGAGCGGAACGCTCTGCTCCTGGCGTGCGAGATGAGGATCGAGCTCGACGGCGCCGCGCGCGAGCAGCGACTCATCGAACCCGGGAGACGGATTCCAGAACGAAGGCGCGCGCGGGTGCTGCTCGAGCGCGCGGATGGTCACCGGTGCGCCGC
>JAXDMI010000020.1:0-4816 GCA_034666145.1 Myxococcales bacterium
ACGTGCGATCGAAGACGCGCGCCACGCCGAAGTCGAGCAGCTTGAGGACGCCGTCGTCGCAGACGAAGACGTTCTGGGGCTTGAGGTCGCGATGGATGATGCCGGCGGTGTGGACCGCGCTCAGGACATCCATCAGCTTGTCGCCGAGATCGAGCGCTTCGATGACGGGGATCCGGTTGCCGCGCTTCTGCCGCAGGGCCTCGAGCGTGTCGCCCTCGAGGAGATCCATCGTGAGGAACACGCAGCCGTCATCGGTGACGCCGTCGTCGAGGACGCGGACGATGCCCGAGTGCTTGACCGAGTTCGCGAGGTACCCCTCACCGAGGAACCGCTCGCAGACGGCCGGGTCGGTGCACAGCGTCGGGTGCAGGATCTTGAGGGCAGCCCGCGCACCGTTGCGGTGCGTCACGGCATACACGGCCGCCATGGACCCGGACCCGAGCAACGCATCGACGCGCCACTTGCCGCCGATGATGGTCCCGACGCGCCGCTCGGCCTGCTGACTCATAGCCTAGGCTTCGAAAGGTAGCACGCCTCGGGCCGCGGACCGTAAGGAGCTTTCCGCGCGGAAAGTCCGCTTAAGCCAGCGCTTCTCGACCCTTGCTCGAGGCGCTATGCGGCGCGAACGGACAGTCTCGTGGCAATGGCGAAGGCCACGCCGAACGTGATGAGCGTCATGTAACTGTTGAATCCCTGGTCGCCCCAGATCTGGATGACGCAGACGACGACGGCGCCGAGGGCGCCCAGGGCGGCGCTTCGTTCGAGCGGCGTTTGTGCGGCGCGATACCCCCTGAGCGCGAGGGTGCTCGTCAGCGGGTAGATCATCCAGAGCAGCGTGAAGCCGAGCACGCCACCGAGCGACCAGATCCAGAGGACGCCGTTGTGGGCGATGAGGCGGAAGTTCTTGAAGAGCTCCCCGAGGTCGACCGGCGGGTTGTTCGGCGAGTAGTCGTAGTTGTGCCCGAACCCCTGGGAGATCAGCGGGTTCTCGTGCAGCGTGTAGATCAGGTTCTCGTTCTCGATGTCGCGCGAGATGCTCGAGTTGTCCTTCTGGTCCATGACCGAGACGACGAGCTGCGCCGGCTTGAGGATCGGTGACGGCGACGTCGCCGCGATCTCGGAGCCGACCAGCACGTAGCCGATGAGCAGCGGAACCGCGAGGGCGAGCGCCCACGTGACGCGACGCTTCCGCCTGCTGGGCTTCAGCGCGAGATAGATCACGAGCGGCGCCGCGAAGAGGCTGACGAACGCGAGGCGCCGATTGTTGAGCACGATGCCGAGGAGGATCGGCACACCCACGAGCAGCGATCGCATGAGCACCTTGCGCGTGCGCTGCTCGAGGTTGTGCGCGAGCAGGATCATCAACGCGGTGACGAACAGCACGGTGTCGGAGTGGTTCGTGCACCACTCGGGCTTTCCCGGGAGCTGCGTGATGCCCGCGGGCGCGCACACGCCGAAGTAGATGTACATGACGAGCAGGCTGCGCACGGCCGCGACGACGACGAACGCGGTGCCTACCGACGCGAGGTCCTCGGGGATGCGCAGCGCGTACAAGAACAGCATCGCCACGAGCGGCAGCTGCATGAGGTGGATGGTCTGGCGGAAGGCCGGCTCGATGCCGCCGCCGCGGGCGATGCCGACCACCGCGAGACCGATCACCGTGCCGAGGAACGCGAGCAATGCCTGGCGCGCGAACCTCGGCGGCGGCGTCCAGTCCTCCGACTTCTTCCCGCGGATCGCGCGGTAGAGCAGGAAGCCCGTGAGGAGCGTGAAGATCGAGAGCGATGCGCCGGGCACGCCGGCGAACTCCTTGATGGTCCCGAAGTACGCGACGGCGGCCGGCCACATCACGGTGTTCCAGTAGCCGCCCTCGCCCGCGGCGACGGCGCCCATGTCCTTGAACATCGCCTCGCTGAACGTCTCGATGAAGAGCGCGAGCACGAGATAGATGCGGAGCGCCCTCCACACCCTCTGCTTCGACATCACCCACCAGAGGAGCGGGCCCCAGAAGATGATGAGCGCCGTGTCGAGGCGAAACGAGTTCGCCCAGGTGCCAGGTCCCGAGAACTTCGGGCTCGAGGCGAAGTACGCGAAGAGCGTCGCGACGAAGACGCCACCGATGATCTGCAGCGTGGGCTTGAGGAAGTTGTCCTGCAGGACCTTGCGGTCCATCTCCTCGTCGTCCGGACGCGTGCCGAACGCGCCGTACTTCTGCGCGACCTTCTGGGTCAGCTGCGCGAGCTGATCCTGGTTCGCCAGGTGAGGCGGAAGGGGGCCGCCGGGCCTGGGGTGATTCACGGCTTCAGTTCTCGACGGTCGGCCAACACGTCTTCGAGCGTATCGCGCCTACGGTCTGGTCCGCCATGATGCGATGCACCTCGAGGTTCGGGTGGTAATCGCAGCCGAGGCCGTACCGGGTGCCCATCTCGACGTACTCCATGAAATAGATCTTCGCGTCGCCCGCGCCGTTGCGCTGCTCGACGATGGCGTGGAGCGTATTGCGGAGGTCGGTCCGCGCGTTGTCGAGCGGGAACTTGTCCGTGATCATCGGAGGAACCGCCAAGAAAATGTGGGCGTTCGGACGCTTGGTGCGGATGAAGTCGACGAAGCGCGCGTACGCGGCCTGGAAGGCCGGGAGGTCGATGCCGTCCGGCACGGTGTCCTGGTTCAGGTCGCGCGCGAAGTCGTTGGTGCCGACGTTGACGACGACGACCTCCGGCTCTGCTTCCTTCGAGAAGTCCCAGAGCCGGCCGCCGGCCTCGGGGCGCTCGGTGGCGACCGTCCGCAGGTAGTAGTCCGGGATGACGGTCTTCGCATCCGGATCGGGCTTCGCCTTGGGATCCGCCTTCGCGCCTTCGCCGAAGCCGATTTCGCGGTAGTTGACGTTGACGCCCTTGCCCGAGAAGCAAACGGTGGTCGCCTCTGCGTCGAGCTGGCGCGCCGCGATCGATCCGTACGCGAGGTAGATGTTCATGGTCATCGGGACCTTCACCTCGTCGATGCCGCCCTGGCCGTCGGGGGCCGTACGGATGGTCACGTCGTAGGGGCACGTCGCGTTCTGGCCCTCGTCGCCGTAGCCGCACGTGATCGAGTCGCCGATGTACTCGATGCGGTGGCTCTTCTCGGGGACCGGGAGCTGCGTGGTGTTCGGTCCGAACGTGAACGGCAGGAACGTGCCGTCGCCGTAGAGCGCCTCGCTCGTGCGCATGACGGTGATCTCGTGGAAGCCGTCGGGCAGGTGACGCGTGACGGTGTGGTTCTCGACGGCGCCGCCCAGGATCACCTTCGTGATGTTGCCGTCGATGACCTCTTCGTACGCGACCTCGACGCCGGACTCGGCGCCCCACGTCACCTCGGTGCCCTGGAAGCGCGCGGTCATCGCGTTGCCGGACCAATCGAAGCGTGGCTTCGTCGGGTCCGTGAGATCGAAGCGTCCCATGAGCTTCGTCGTCGCCGCGCCCAGGATGCGCGTGCCACTGCTCGAGCTCGCCGGCGGGAGGTTGCTCGTGGTGCAGTCGGCGTTTGGGCCGCTCACTCCGCCGTTCACGAGCGGCGCGTTCCGATCGCTCATTCGGATGACGCATGCCGGAGTGAGAAGGACGAGGACCGCAGCGGCCCTGACGGCCCAGCGCGACGCGAAATGAAGCGAGTGAGTATCCATGGCCGGATGCTCGAGTTGCGTCTCTCGTGCCAGCGCATTCGTTCAAGAAATCGAGCAGATATGCGGTCGCAGATGTGGCGTTTCACGGCGAAGCGCCCCGTCTTCGTGTGCGCATGTGCGCGATGTGGCGGCGGTCCCCGAGCCCACGCGTGAACCAGGGTCAGCGCGCGATGCGCGCGCGGAGGACCGGCGCGAGACGCGCTGCGATCGCGACGTTCATGGCGACGTCCGGGTGATAGTCGCAGCCCCAATGCTCGGACGTGTCGTCGAGCTGAACGAGCTCGATCTGCCGGTCGCCTTCGGCCGTGCGGCGTGCGACCACGTGCTCGAGGCGCGTTCGCGCGAGCTCCTTCACCGTGCCCGGTCCGGACGGCGTCGGCTCGGCGTGCAGCATCGGGCTGGTCGTGATGAAGAGCGCGGCGCGTGGATGGACCTCCCGAACGCGGCGCGCGAAGCGGACGTATGCGTCCTCGAACGCCGCGAGATCGAGGGGCCGGCCCTCGCCGCCGAGGAAGTCGTTCGTGCCGAGGTTGATCACGACGGCATCGGGCGGAGGCGCCGCAGCGAACGACCACGGCACCGGAGGATTTTCGGGCAACGTGCGCTCGAAGAGCTCCGGCATCGTGCCGGTGGTGGACCCGTCGTAGTTGCGGATGACGCCGCGTCCGGACCAGCACACCGTCGTGACGTCGGCGTCGAGCGCGTTGCCGAGGCGCGCGGCGTAGGCCTCGCTCGCGCGCTCCGTCGCGAAGGTGAAGCCGCAGTGCGCATCGGCGCCGAGCACGCCGTAGCCGCACGTGATCGAGTCGCCGATCACCTCGATCCGGAGCCTCCGCTCACGCGGCGCGAGGAAGCGACCGTCAGGGCCTAGATCGACACCGAGGAGCTCGTGAACGCCGGCATGGGCCTCGGCTTCGCGCGTCACGACCACCTCGTGCGGCTGCGCAGGGTCGAGCCCGGTGGCGAGCTCGTAGCGTTCGCGTGACGCCGAGACGTCGACGACGACCGGCGCGCGGCCGTCCACGCGCACCGAGTACGGCGTCGCTGTTTCATGGGAAGGCGTCGCGAGGGGCGCGGCGCGGAGGCGCATCGTCAGCGACGGCCCGGTGAAGCGCACCGCGAACGACGACCCCGACCAAGCGAAGCGAGCGGGTC
>JAXDMI010000021.1:0-4409 GCA_034666145.1 Myxococcales bacterium
GGAGCCGAAGCGCAGGACGGACGAGGGGACGCGCAATCCGTCACCGAACGCCGCTTCGGCTTCGCGCTCGAACGCCTCGTAGAAGCGGGGGAGCAGAGGGAAGAGCACCTCCTCGAGGTAGAAGAGCGTGTTCTTCACCTCGTCGCCGACGCGCGGCTTCTCCATGCGGATCTCGTCGGTCTGCCAGAGCGTCGTCACCTCTTCGCGCAGGGCCTCGTCGAGGCGCTGACGCTCTTCGGGAATGAGCTCGGTCCGATCGCGGCGCGTGAGCACCTGCGCGATGCGCCGGTGCTTGTCGAGGACGGTGCGTCGCTGCGCTTCGCTGGGATGCGCGGTGAAGACCAGCTCGATCGATGCGCGCGCGAGGAGCGCATCGAGGTCGTGCCGCGAGCTCTTCTCGGCGAGCCGCCGCAGCTCGAAGGCGAGTGAGCCCGGCTGCGGCGTCTGCTCGCGCGCGTAGTCGCGACGCCGTCGCGCGCGATGATGCTGCTCGGCGAGGTTCACGAGCTGGAAGTAGTGCGTGAACGCGCGCGCCACGCGCTCCGCCGACGGAGCGTCGAGCTTCTCGATGATCTCCATCATGCTCGTGGCGGACGGCCCACGGCGATCGCGCTTCCGCCGCAGCTTCGCGAGCGCGCGAATCGACTCCTCGAGCTCGAGGAGCGGCTTCCCCTCCTGCTCGACGAGCGTGTCGCCGAGGATGTGCCCGAGGTCGGAGATATCGCGGCGGAGGGCGTCGAAGGGATCCGCCACGCCCGGAGCATCGCACGAGGCCATGGCCGAGCTGCTGCGGAAAGGGGCCCGCCCGTTGGCACGAAAGACGCAATGCGTCATTTGTTTGATGCTTGAAACCTAAACGAAACTTGGGACGGTTAGACTCGGTGCGTCATGGACATGCTCGCCTCGATCGTCATCCGTCCGATCCGGTCCGACGACGTCGGAAGGCTCCGAACGTTCCTACGAGGTCTCTCGGCGGAGACGCGGTACATGCGCTTCCACCAGCTCGTCACCGACTTCACGGACGCGCAGTGGCGGTACCTCACGTGCGTCGACGGTCGGGATCACGCGGCCCTCGTCGCGGTCTCGAATCGCAAGATCGTCGGAGTTTCCAGGTACATTCGCGATCGCGAACGACCCGACGTCGCGGAGGTCGCCTTCGTCGTGAGCGACGAGCTGCAGCGACGCGGCGTGGGCCGGCGACTCCGCGATCGGCTCGTCGTCATCGCGCGTGCGAACGGGATTCGCTCCTTCGAGGCCTTCGTGAAGCCGAACAATTTCCGGATCCGGCGGCTGCTCTCCGGCGGCGGGCTCGCGCTCGTTTCGAAGACCTCGGACATGCTCGAGGCAACGTTCGATGACTGCGATTCTGCGGCAGAATAGGGCCAATCAGACACCCCTCTAACGCAGCGCGTAATGCTCGGCGCAGCGCGTCGTCTCGTCGAGCGCGACTACCTCGCGCGGGGATCGAGATATTCGCGGCGCGCTTCGCCCACCAGGTTCAGCGCGACGATCGTGGCGAACAGGAACGCGCCCGGAAACGCGAGGAGCCACCACGCCTGCGAGGCGTCGCGGAACTCGCTCATCGTCTCGCCCCACGACGCGGCGCCCGACGGCGCGCCGACGCGCAGGAAGTCGAGCGACGCCTCGATGAGGATCACCGCGGGCACACCGATGGCGCCCAGCACGATGAGCTGACCGCGGACGTTCGGAGCGATGTGCTTGCGCAATACCCGCAACGGCGACGCTCCCAGCGCGCGTGCCGCCATGATGTAGTCCTTCGTTGCGACCTGCATGACCTCGGCACGAACGAGCCGCGCCACCTCCGGCCAGCGCGTCAGCGCGATGGCGAGGAAGAGCGATCCCACCGTCGCATGTGGCACCGCCGCTTGGATGCCGAGCACCAGCACGAGAGGAGGGAAGGCGCTCACCGTCTCGATGGCTCTCCCCACCAGAGCATCGGTCCCGCCGCCGAACAGCCCGGCGAGCGCGCCCAGCACGCCGCCGAAGAGCAGCGACACGATCACCGCGCCCAGCGCGAACACGAGGTACGTCCGCGTCCCGTGGACGACGCGCGCGAATACGTCGCGTCCCTCGTGATCGGTGCCGAACGGATGGCCCTTCACCTGCCCGGGCGGAAGGAGCGGCGCCGCCGTGCCGCTGCCGGCGCCGGCATCCGGGCCGTGCGCGACGATGGGGCTGATGACCCAATCGGCCTCCGCCGCGATCTCCTCGCCGCCCAGCGCCACGAGCTCCGCCGGCTGCGTGATGTTGGGGAAGAGCCAGACGTGTCCGTGCAATTTGCACGCAATTGGCAGATCGTTCGCGAGCATGTCGGCGAAGATCGCGAACAGCACGAGGAACATCGCCACGATGGTCCCTGCCGCCCCGAGGCGACTGCGCAGGTAGCCGATGGTCCCGGCCGTCTCCTTGCGCGTCGACTGGAAGGCGAGCGTGAGGCGCGGCGGAGGCGGATGGAGGCTGGCGGTCGTCCGGCTCTTGCGCCCTTCGATCGGGATCTTGCTGGTGGTGCGCGCGAGGAGCAGCGGGATGCTCTCGCGGATGTTCTCGCGGTTCTCCTGGCCCTGGCCTTCGCCTTCGCCCTCGCCGCTCGCGCGGTCGTTCGGATCGTCGGGGACGTCGCTCATGTCGCGCGCCTCCGGCGGATCTGTTGCTCGCGCACGCGCGGGTCGAGGAGGCCGTACGCGACGTCGCTGGCCACGAGACAAGCCGTCGTGACGACGGCACACAAGAGCGTGACGGCGACGATCCACGCGGCGTCACGCGTCTCGATGGCGCGCAGCGTCTCCCAGCCCATGCCGTGGATGCCGAAGACCTCCTCGACCACGAAGGCAGCGCCGATCAGCGCCGGGAACTGAACCCCCGCGAGCGTCACGGTGGGCACGAGCGCGTTGCGCAGCGCATGCACGATCGCGACGCGAAGCGTGCGTGCTCCCTTCGCCCGCGCGGAGCGAACATAGTCCTGCGAGAGCGCCTCGATCATCGATGCGCGCTGCTGCTGCGTCATCACCGAGAGCGACACGGTGGAGAGCGCGATGATGGGCAGCACGAAGGCGGCATCGGTGGCGCGAACGAACGTGGCGAGCAGCTCGGCGACGAGGAACGTGGGGAGTGAATAGAACGCGAGCAGGATCAGCGCGGTCAGGTGATCGATGGTGTGGCCGCGTCGCCACGCGGCGATCACGCCGAGCGGGATCGCGATGGACAGGCTCAAGAGGAGCGCGAGAAACGCCATGCCGAGCGTCACCGGTGCGCGCGCGATCAGCTTGTCGAAGATGGGCTCACCGTCGCGCGTGGAGAGGCCGAGCTGACCCGTCGCTGCGCCGAGCACCCACTTCGCGTAGCGCGTCTGCGCGATGCTCGCCGTGACCTTGGCTCCGCCTTGCAGCGCGACGTAGTCCGATTCGTGGACGTACCACCATGATTGCCAGTCGGAGACCACCGCGCGGGCGTGCTTCGCGTCGTCCTCCGGCTTCACCACGACGTCCCGATCCGCGACGTGGGACGCAAGCCGCGTGAGGCGCACGAGCGCGCCGCGGTCCTTGGTGAGCCGCATGGCCTCGATGAGCTGCTCGAGCGCGAACGTGTCGACCACCTGGAGCTCTTGCTCGCGGAGGTCGGTCCCGCGTTGCACGAGGCGATCGACCTCGCGATGTACCGCAGGCGCGGTGAAGTCGACCGAGCGATCCTCCCAGAACCGCTCCCAGAACAGCGCCGCGCGATCGGGATCGGCCATGTCGCGCTCCTCGCCGACGCCCATGCGCTTCGCGATCGGCGCAAGCGCGAGCGCGATCTGGCCGCGCGACGCGGGCGGAAGGTTGTCGAGGTGCGGGAGGAGATACGGCAGACCTGCGCCGCCGATCTGCACGAGGCGCGTCTCGCAGAGCTTGGCGTCGTCGTCGTCCATGACGATGTGCGCCACGCACTCGTCGACCGCGGTGCGCACGTCGTGCGGCGCGACGTTGATGAAGCGCGGCAGGTCGAGAAAGCGCGCACGGCGGAGGTCGTCGACCTTGAGGCGATAGCTGAGGTCGCCCGGAATGCCGCCCGGCGAAGGCTCGGGATCGGGCAGCAGCGTCGTCAGCAAGAAGACGACGAGGCTCACGCCGAAGAGCGTCGGGATCGCCCATACAGCGCGCCGCAAGGCGAAGGCGAGCATGACGGTCGAACTATACAGATTGCCGAGGGGGTCCGCGCGACGCGCGGATGATAGGAGGAAGTCGTGCTAAGAGCGTCTACGTTCCGCAATGATTTCCTTCTCCAACGTTTGTAAGCAGTTCGGCGGCCAGGTCCTCGTCATCGATGCGTCCTTCTTCGTAGGACCCGGCGATAAAGTGGGTCTCGTGGGACCCAATGGCTCGGGAAAATCCTCCATCTTCCGCCTGATCATG
>JAXDMI010000022.1:0-5586 GCA_034666145.1 Myxococcales bacterium
CCGGCGCAGCCCGGTGGCCGTCCCGCGCAGCCCGGAGGCAGGCCCGCGACCGGCGGTCGTCCCGCGCCCGGCGCCAATCCCGGCAATCCCGGCAATCCCGATGCGGGCCAATCGCAGACCGTCCTCATCGATCGCTACACGAAGATCGTCCTCGCGCAGCCGGGCTCGCCGTTTCCGCTCCAGCGGCTCGCGCAGCTCTATCGTGACAAGGACGGCAAGCTCGAAGGCCTCGTGAAGGACTTCGAGACGCGCGCCGCGGCCACCGGCAACGAGCAGTACGCGTCGACGGTCGCGCTCGCGGGCGTCTACAAGATCGACGGCCGTCCCGACGACTCGATTCGAACGTACGAGAAGGCAATCGCGCTCAAGGGCAACGACCCCGTCGCGATCCTCTCGCTCGCACGCCTCCTCCAGGATCGCGGTGATGCTTCTGCGCGCAAGCGTTACGAGGACGCGCTCGCTCTCCAGACCGCGCCCGCCGATCGCGAGCAGACGCTGCGCACGTTGATGACGCTGGCGCTCGACGGCAAGGACTTCACCGCCGCGAAGGCGTTCCACCAGCAGCTCGTGAAGGCGCAGCCGACGAGCCTGGCGGTGCGCGCCGAGCTCGCGCGCGAGCTCTTCCAGCGCGCCGAGTACGAGAAGTCCGAGGTCGAGTTCAAGGACGTGATCGCCGCCGCGCAAGGCGACAATCGCGCGCTCGCGCCGGCGCTGAAGGACCTCGGCAAGGCACAAGCGAAGGCCCACAAGAACCAGGAGGCGCTCGCCACCTTGAAAAGGGCGCTTCAAGCCGCCGGCCAGGAGGCCGCGGTGCGCGCCGAGGTCTACGAGACCATCACCGAGATCTATCGCGCGGATCAGCAGCTGCCCGTCCTCATCACGCAGATCGAGAACGAGCACCCGAACGACTTCCAGCGCCTCGCGCTCCTCGGCGCGCTCTACGAAGAGACCGGCGACTCGGCGAAGGCGCTCGAGACCTACAAAAAGGCGCTCGCCGTCAATCCGAAGCAGATCGATCTGCGGCTCAAGATGATCCGCGTGCTCCAGTCGCAAGGCGAGCTCGACAAGGCCATCGCCGAATACGAGGCGCTGATCCGCGCTGCTCCGAACAACCCGCAGTTCGTGTTCGAGCAGTGCGAAGCGCTCATGCAGCGCGGCGATCGCGCACGCGCGCTGAAGCTCCTCACCGAGCTCGAGGCACGCGGGCAGAGCGACGAGGAGGTGCTCTCGCGCCTCGCCGACTTCTACGGACGCATCGGCGAGAACGATCGCTCGCTCAAGGTGCTGACCCGCCTCTCGCAGGTCGGCGCGAACGATCCCGGTCACCTCACCGATCTCGGAGACCGCTATTTCCAGGACGGAAACCAGGCGCTCGCCATCCAGACCTGGAAGCGGATCCTCACCACCGTCACGCCGCGCGCACGCGCGCTCGCGGCCCTCGGCGAGGTCTATCTCGAGCACGACATGACGCCGGACGCGCTCGCGTCGTTCAAGGAGGCGGTGCAGCTCGAGCCGCAGAACCTCGGCTACAAGAAGCAGCTCGCGAGCGCGCTCGAACGTGCGCGCAGCTACCGCGAGTCGCGCGTGATCTGGCAGGAGCTCGCCGAGAAGGCGAAGACGAGCGGCGACAAGATCCTCGCTCGCGAGGCGCGGTCGCGCATCGTGACGTTGTGGGGCTTCGAGCGGATCCTCGAAGGGCAGATCCCGACGCTCACGCAGAAGTTCAATGCGACTCCGCCCGACGTCGAGGCGGGACGCATGCTCGCCGAGGTGCAGCTCCACCTGCGCAAGCTCGCCGATGCCGAGACGACGCTGCGACGGGTCATCGTCGTCGCGCCGGGCGATGCCGACAGCTACCTCGCGCTCGAGCGCGTGCTCGTGCAGGAGAACAAGACGGGAGACGCCATCGCGGTCCTCGAGAAGCTCGTCGCCGTCGAACCGAAGCGCGCGCGAGAGCTGTACCAGCGCATGGCGCAGTACGCGCTGCAGCTCTATCGCGACGACGACGCCATCAAGTACGCGGCGCGCGCCGTCGAGCTGAACCCCGACGACGCCGAGGGGCATCGCCGCCTCGGCGAGATGTATCGCCAGCGGCAGGACGTCGAGCACGCCATCGTCGAGTATCGCGCCGCGATCGCGAAGAACGATCGCCTCTACATCACGTATCTCGAGCTCGCCGATCTCCTGCTCTCGAAGGGCCAGGGCGACGAGGCCGATCGCCTGTTCCGCCGCGTGATCCGCGGCGCTCCCGACGAGGAGCTCGTCTCGCGTGCCGCGCGCCTCTCGATGCAGATCAACCTCGGCAAGGGCACGCTCGAGTCGCTCGAGCAGGAGCTCTTGCCGCTGGCCATCGGCAATCCGCAGCGGAAGGTCTATCGCCGGCTGCTCGTCGAGATCTACGGCAACCTCACGTTCGCGCTCGTGCAGCGGAGCCGACACGGCAACGGCAAGGACGCCGACGACGCGCGCGCCGCGCTCGCACGCATCGGTGGCCGCGCCGTGAAGCCGCTGCTCGATGCGCTCGCCGACGGCGACGCGGGGCAGCAGCGCGTGGCCATCGACGTGCTCGGCTACGTGCAGAACAAGAACGCGGGCTCTGCGCTCTTCGCGTTCGCGACGGGGCAGGGCGAAGCATCGCTGCGCACGCGCGCGATGCTGGCGTGCGGCGCGCTCCGCGACGTCGCGCTGCTGCCCAAGTACCAGACGCTGCTCTTCCCGAAGCAAGAGGGCGGCGGCGAGGCCATGGCGTCCGACACCATCGCGGTGGCTGCGACGTGGGCGGTGGCCAAGCTCGGCGACAGGAAGGCGGTGCCGCTGCTCCGCAAGGTCGCGCAGAGCGGAACGCCGGACATGCGCGCGTTCGCCGTGCTCGGCCTCGGCGCGCTCAAGGACAGGACGAGCACCGCGCTTCTCTCGGCGACGGCGCGCTCGCTCGATGCCGGCACCGTTGCGCGCGCCGCGGCGGCATATGCGCTCGGCGAGGTCGGCGCCGAGACCGAGACGACGACGCTCGTGACGCTCGCCGAAGGCACCGATGCGCTGCCGCGACAGATGGCGATCCTCGCGCTCGCGCACATGGGCATGGCGAAGGGCGAGCCGCCCGGAGGCAAGGCGGCGCTCGCCGCGATGGCCGACGCGGTGTTCTCCAGCGATGCCGAAGGCGGTCGCGCGCGACAGTCATCGGACACGCTGCGCCAGGCAGCGGCGGGCGCGCTCGTGCTCCTCGCGACGAAGGGCGCGGCCGACAATCGCGCCGATGCGCTTCCGCCTCCCGACGAGAGTGTCGATGCCGAATCGACGCTCGATCAGCTCGTGCCACGCAGCCTCTCGGCGAAGGATCGCGCCGCGGCACTCGTGACGTTCGCCGATCCGCTGAAGCGCGCGGCACAGAGCGCGCTCGCGACGTCGACGGAGCGCGCACGCGCCGTGCTCGATGCGCTCGGCGCACGCGAAGGCGCGTTCGAGCCGTTCCTCGGCAACGAAGACGCGCCCGAGCTCACCGCTGCGCGCGCCAAGGCTCGCGAGATCGCGCTCGGGCTCGAGCCGAGCGTGGTCGCGCTGTCGCGTCATCCCGATCCCACGGTGCGTACCAAGGCGCTCGTGCTCCTCTCGCGTTCGAAGTCGGACGGCGCAGCGGTCGCCATCGCTTCGGCGGTGACGGACTCGTCGGAGAACGTGCAGCGCGTTGCGCTGGCGTCGATCGGCCAGCATCCGGATGCGAAGTCGGTCACCGCCGTCGCCAAGGTGATGCGTGGTCACGAGAGCTGGGCGATGCGCGTCCTCGCTGCGCAAGCGCTCGGCCGACTCGGAGGCGCGGGCGCAGGCGCCGAGGCCTCGCGCCAGCTCAAAGAAGCGGCGACGAAGGAGTCCTACGCGCTCGTGCGCGAGGCTGCGCTGGTCGCGCTCTCGACATATGACAAGAACGAGGCCTCGCAGCTCGCGGCATCGATGGCGCAGTCGGATCCCGAGCCGCGCGTGCGCGAGACGGCCACGAAGATCCGCTCGGGCAAGTGACGGATCGGCTGCGGCAAGTGACGTTCTTCGTCCTTCGCGCCAGTCGTTGCTAAGCTCCCGGCCTCGATGAATTCGCTCTTGTTCGCAACCGCGACGACGGCACTGCTCGCCGTTCTGCCCACGGTCATGGGCTGTCGCGACGTCTCGCGCTACTCGAGCAAGGACGGCGATCACTTCGAGGGCGACGTCGTGAAGGGCAGCTTCGTGCGCGCCGGCGTCGCCGAGGACGCGAAGATGTGCCTCGTCCTCGATGCCGGGCACCTCCAGGACGGACCGGGCACGTTCTCCACGTCCGACGGTCGCTTCAAAGACGCTCGGATCAGGCCGATCCCGCAGATCTGGCACGATCCGCTGTCGACGTTGACCTTCGGCGAGGGACGGTCGCAGAACCTCGTCTACGTCGCGTCGCCATCGCCGTCGACGACAGCGACGGCAAGCGACCTGCAGGACGTGATGGTCTTCCTTTCGCTCATGGACAACGGCGCGCTCGAGGTTCGCCTCGTTCGTGGCGCGCCGGTGTCCGACGCCGGGACGCCGGCGCCTGCCATCGCGTCGCCGCTGTTCGGCGTGTTCACCCTCGACCGACATGACGGCGCGTGCTCGTTCTAGGGATCGAGTCGTCGTGTGACGAGACGGGGGCAGCGATCGTCGACGAGAACGGTCGCGTCCTCTCCGACGTCGTGCAGAGCCAGGTGAGCCTCCATGCGCCGTACGGCGGCGTGATCCCCGAGCTCGCGTCGCGCGATCATCTCCGCAATGCCGGGCCGGTCGTGCGCGAAGCGCTGACCCGTGCGAACGTGGGATGGGATGCGATCGACGGCATCGCCGTGACGAACCGCCCGGGTCTCGTCGGCGCGCTGCTCGTCGGCGTGCAGCTGGCCAAGGGCCTCGCGTGGGCGCGCGGGCTGCCGCTCGTCGGCGTCGATCATCTCGTCGGGCACCTGCTCGCGGTGTTCCTACGCCGCGATGCGAAGCCCGGCGCTGCGGCGCGCGAGGAGGAGCTGCCGCCCGCGTTCCCGTTCGTCGCGCTGCTCGCTTCGGGAGGGCACACCGCGATCTATCGCGTCGACGGACCGTCGGCGGCGCAGGTCCGCGAGCTCGGCGCGACGCGCGACGACGCTGCCGGCGAAGCGTTCGACAAGGTGGGCAAGGTGCTCGGGCTCGGCTATCCCGGCGGTCCCGTGATCGACCGCCTTGCGCGCGGCGGCGATCCCAAGGCGGTGCCGTTCACGCTGCCGATGGGTCACACGAAGTCGTTCGAGCTGAGCTTCTCGGGGATCAAGACGCAGGTCGCGGCGCGGGTTCGCGAGCACGGCATCCCCAAGAGCGAGAGCGAGCTCGCCGGCGTGTGTGCATCGTTCCAAGCTGCGGTGACCTCGGTGCTCGCGAAGAAGCTCGTCGCTGCCGCCGTGCAAGAGGGCGTCGGCACCGTGGTGATCGGCGGAGGTGTCGCCGCGAATCGTGAGCTGCGGGAGCGGGTGACCGATCTCGCACGCGAGCACGGCATCCGCGCCGTGCTTCCCGAGCTCGCGAGCTGCACCGACAACGCCGCGATGATCGCGTATGCCGGCC
>JAXDMI010000023.1:0-10529 GCA_034666145.1 Myxococcales bacterium
TCAACCACCCCAACATCGTCTCGGTCCACGACTACGGGCAGGATGCGGCGGGTCCGTTCATCGTCATGGAGCTCGTCGAGGGCGAGGACCTCGCGACGATCATCCGCCGCTCCGGCGCCCTGCCGCCGCGCCAGGCGGCAAGGATCGTCGCCGAAGCCGCCAGGGCGCTCCAGGCCGCCCACGCCAACGGGATCGTCCATCGCGACGTGAAGCCCGGCAACATCATGATCACGAGCGAAGGCATCGCGAAGGTGCTGGATTTCGGGCTCGCGAAGGCGGTCGACGATCCCGAGGACTTCAAGACCAAGGTCGGCGATCTGATCGGGACGCCTCGGTACATGTCGCCGGAGCAGCGCGCCGGCAAGGAGACCGACGCCCGCGCCGATCAGTACGCATTCGGGGTCACGGCCGCGGAGCTGCTCTCCGGCGTCCATCCCGAGCGCGCCGGACGGCGTGGCAGATTATCGCCTATTCAAGACCTGCCGGAGGAGCTCACGCAGCTCCTCGAGAAGATGCTCGCAGAGGAGCCCTCGAAGCGACTCCCGAGCATGCTTTCGGCGGCGGTCGCGCTCGAGTCGGTGCAGAAGCGACTCATCGGCGACGCGTCGATCTCGGGGATCCTTCGCGGCGGTCCCCCGTCATCCGGCCAAGCGCTGCGCGCGGCGCAGGCCGGCAGCGACGACACGGAGATCACCGTCGAGGTCGACCTCGCGGGCTTCGACGCGACGCAGCCCACCGGAAGCGACGACATGACGACGGCGGTCCGTGTGGGGCCGATCGACGCTGCGATGGCAGCCATCGCGTTCACCGAGGATTTCGACGGATTCAGCCTCGGCAAGGCGGAATACGAGGTGGTGCTCGACGCGAGCGATGCGCTCGCATCGACGCTGTCGCTCGTGGCGCGCAAGCCGGGTCACGGGATCATCGTCGCCGGCCACGTCAGCATCGATCGCCGCACCGCCGAGCTGCGGACCTACGACTACGTCGCGATCCAGTACGCGCAGAGCTTCGGGACGCGGCCCGCGTTCGATCGCGCGCAGTACGAGGGCTTCATCAAGCGCACGCAAAGCGTCCTCAAGCGCATCGCAGTGGTGAGCTACACGCTCGTGTCGCCGCCCTCCGATCTCCTGAGGAACATGCCGCGCCGAGGGCGCTGAGCGACCTTCTCGGGAGCTCGTGTCATGTGAGTCACATGACCTGAGCTCGTGTCGTGATGCGGGAATGCCGCGCTTGCGTTGGCGGTTGCGAGGGCGATGGCCTCTTCCAAGCGAAGCTCGTTCTTCCGCACCGTCCTGCAGCTCGGCTCCGCGGCGGCGGTGGCACTGACGGCCCGCGCATCGCTCGCCGATCACTACCGCGTCCCCAGCGGCTCGATGGAGCCCACGGTCCACGTCGGCGATCGGATCGTGGTGTCGAAGATGGCCTACGGTATTCGACTGCCGCTCACCGAGAGCTATCTGATCCGCTACGCAGCGCCCGCGCGCGGGGACGTCGTCGTGATCGAGCCGCCGGACGACGAGTCGAAGCACGCGACCGACTCCGACATCATCGGCTCGGTGCTGCTGAAGCGTGTCGTCGCGGTGGCCGGCGATCTCGTCGAGGTGCGGGACGGTCACGTACGCATCGACGGCCGCGAGGTCCCCGAGGCGCGCATCTCGCTCGATGCGGGCGGCGGTCCCGACCTCGGCCCCGTGCGCGTCCCCGACGGCAAGGTGCTGCTCCTCGGCGACAACCGCGGCAACAGCCGCGACGGGCGCTGGTTCGGCTTCATCGATCGCGAGCGCGTGCTCGGACGCGCAGTGAGCGTCGTCGCGCGTGACGGGAAGCTGTCCCTGCTACCGCTCTGACGGTACCGCTCTGACGGCGCTGGTGGGACTACGTTCGTTCGGGCGGCGCGAGTGAGCCGCGCAGTGCCTGGACCCACTCCGGGGGAAGCGTGTCGATCTCGAGGCCGAGCACGCGGACGATCTCGTTCAGACGCTGGCGCTCGATCTCCGAGATGACGCCGTCGGCCATGGTGATCTTCCAGGTCGTCTGCACGAAGTCGGCGAAGACCTCCTTGATCTCCGCCATCGTGAGCGCGCCCGAGGAGAGATAGCCTTTGAGCTCGGCGCGCTCCGATTCCTCGGCGGTGGCATCGGAGAAGATGCGGGCGAGCATGCCCTTCAGCTTGCGCTTGTCGTCCATCGTCCCGCGAACGTACCAGGCCTCCCGCAAACGGGCGCGCAACGCGAATCGGCGGCAAGAAGTCGTACCTCCTCCGACCTCCGTCGGGTGGGCCGAGGCGGGCCTTCATCGTCGACCGTCGTTGCCCGTCGTTGCTCGTCGACGGCCGTCGTTGGCCGTCGTTGGCCGTCGTTGCGCAGAGCGCTCGTGATCGTGCACGATCTTGCGAGATGCACGCCGGTCCTCACGTGGTGCGTCGCCTCGGGCTGATCGGTGACGTGCACGCCGAGGACGAGCGCCTCGGGATCGCCATCGCCGCTCTTCATGCCGAGAAGGTCGAGCGCATCCTGTGCTGTGGCGATCTCGTCGACGGTCATGGCGATGTCGATCGCACGTGCAGCACGCTCGCGTTGCACGGCGTGACCACGGTGCGTGGCAATCACGATCGCTGGATCCGCGACGACGACATGCGGACGCTCCCCAACGCGCATCGCATGACCGAGCTCACGCCGCTGTCGATCGATCTCCTCAAGTCGCTGCCGCGGACGGTGTCGATCGACGTGCCCGGCGGGAAGCTCCTGCTCTGCCACGGCATCGGCGAGAACGACATGCGTCAGCTCGGGCCGGAGGACAGCGGCTACGCGATCTCGTCGAACGACGATCTCCTGAAGGTGCTCTTCGACCCGACGGTCGCCGTCATGGTGGGCGGCCACACGCACAAGCCGATGGTCCGCCGCTTCGAGCGCGGCGGCGGCAAACCGGCGCTCATCGTGGTGAACCCGGGCACGCTGGCGCGCGAGGACGGCTCGGGCTTCGCGGTGCTGGACCTGAGCGCCCGCCGCGTCGACTTCCATCGCATCACCGACACGCTGACCGTGGAGCCCGCGACGCGCTCGGTGTTCTGACCGCGCGAAGCGCGGACCGCGCGAAGCGCGGACGAGACGTCGGAGCGTTTGCGATGGTCACGCCGGCCGTTCGGTCGGCGACAGCAGTCCGCCTCCGCGGGTGCTCCATCCTTCGCCGAGGAGCCACGTTCGCGGAGCGCGCGGCCCGAGGCGGTCGGGATCGTTCCCTTCTTCGACGGGCACGTTCCATCCCCTGAAGCCGTGCGCCGTCGATAGCGGGTCGACCCATGCGCCGGGCAGATCGAAGCCGTGTTTGCGCACGTTCTGAAGCACGTAGACGAGCGCCCTCCGCACCTCGCTCGGCGTCGTGAGCTCGCGCGAGTGATAGCGATCGCTCCAGACTTTTCCGATGCGACGCCGCAGCAGCGCGTTGAGCCGCTTCGCGAACGCGATCACCAGGCCGCTCACCCCCGAGCGCATCGCCCGGGTGTCTCTCGACTCGACGATGAGATGGAGATGATTCGTCTGTATCGAGTAGTGCACGACCTGAAACTGGTCTCGATACGGCCGCTCCTTCAGCTGCCGCTCGAGGATCCTCCGCAGCATGTCGTGAACGCGCTGGCTCCGAAAATTCGGAAGCCCCCTTCGCGCGCGCAAGGTGATGTGCGTGGGATGCCGCTTCTTGTGCGTCGGGCGCGAGTGATGCGGCACGAAGGTCCGATCCTTCGCCGCCTTCCGCGGCCTCCCCGCGCCTTCGCGCGCGCCACCCCAGCTTCGCTTCGCCGGGCGGCCCGGCGCCTCGACGATGGGGAGCATTTCCAGCTGCACTGCACGATCGCGCATCTTGAATTCGAGCGATAGTATCACCATTCGTGGTCTACGCAAGGACCCGCGCGATGAATTCACGACGGTGTGAAGCGGTTACGGCCATGACAGCTGGGAGCCGGGCCAGACGGTCGCGGTCGTAGCGCCCGAGTACCTCCCGGACAGTGGCGCTGGTGCCCTGAACATCGTTCGCACCCGTCGGTTGTGCGTCAGGCGGCGGCAGGAGGCCGGCGTCGTGAAGGAACGGGTTGAGCTCTGTTCGGGTGGGAGACGCGCTCGGGTGCAGGAGAGAGCTTCCGGAATTTCTCGGCGCTGTGCCGTGGGCTCGGGAATTAGCCGGCAGGTCGGCTACGACTGGCTCGGACGGTATCGAGAGCAGCGCCATCTCCGCGCGGCGGAGTCGCGTTCGTGGTCGACCGCTGACGAGCCCGACGAAGCCCGACGAAGTCCGGCGAAGGTCTCCGACGAGCTCGAGGACTTCATCGTCGAGGCGCACTCGCGGGGGTATCTGGTCCATTGCGAGGGCGTGCTCGACCCCCGACGGCAGCGAGCTGCACGCGATGCTGCGCATCGTCGACTCCGCGTTCCAGGAATTCGGGGCGCCTGCAGCGATTCGCTGGACGCCGACTCATCGTTCGCAGCCGTCGGTGCCGCCGCCTCACGCACACTCAGGTCGCCTTCGGCGTCACTTCCACTGGCGTTCGTGGATCTGCTCCACGAGCTTGTCGGCGGCCGCTCGCGCCGCGCCTCCGCGGCCCGAGACCTTGTTGAACAGCACGGCGAACGCGAGCGTGCTCTTGCCCTGGGGGCCCAGGACGTAGCCCGACAGCGCGATCGAGTCGTCCAGCGTGCCCGTCTTCGCTCGCACCGCGCGATGCGTGCGCAGCTCACGGAAGCGCTTGTGCAGCGTGCCGTCCACGCCGCCGATCGAGAGCTGCGCCACGAACTCGTTGCGCAGCGCGGGCTCTTGCCACGCGAAGCGAAGGAGCTTCGTCATGCTGTGCGCGGTGGTGCGGTTCGCATCGAAGAGGCCCGAGCCGTTCTTCACCACCAGACCCGTGTCGCCGAGGTTGTTCTTCTCGATCCAGCCCGTGACGATCTCCGCCGAGTCCTGGCTCTTCGCCGGACGCGTCTTCACTTCACCCGCGAGCGACTTGAAGATCATCTCGGCGTAGAAGTTGTCGCTGTTCTTGCCGAGACCATAGAGGAGCGTCGAGAGCGGTTCGGACTCGTGCCGCGCGAGGACGCCGCCCTTCCCTTCGCGGACCTCCTTGCCGTCCTTGCCGGAAGCACCGAGCTTCACGTCGCCCGACACCTTGAGGCCGCTCTCCTCGAGGATCGCCTTGAGCGCATAGCCCGCAAGCAGCTGCGGATCCTCGACGCGCTTCGTGTAGCGCACGAGCTTCGAGTCGGCGGCGACGGCACCGGAGATCTTCGCGGACATGCGACGACCGCCCTCGCCCGTCTTCGCCAGCTCGAGACCGACGGTGTCGGCGCCCGAGTCCGACGTCTTCACCGTGCCCTCGACGTCCACGAATCCCGGAGGATCGAAGCTCACGCTCGCGTTGCCGCCCGCTGCTCCGGGACGCACCGTCATCGTGATCGTGTTCTCGTTCACGGCCACCGCGCTCACCGGCGCTCGGAAATACGACCACTCGTTCGGCTGCTGCTCGAACGCGGGCGGCGTCGTCTGATCGTCGAAGAACCGCTGATCGACGACGATGTCGCCCTCGACGCGCTTCGCGCCGTGCGACTTGAGCTCTTGCACCATCGCCCAGAGATCCTGGGCTCGCAGCGACGGATCGCCGTGGCCGCGCAGCACGAGGCCGCTCGCGGCGCCGCTTTTGATCGTGCCGCTCAAGGTGGTCTGGTACCTGTGGGACCCGTGCAGGATCGCGAGGGCCGCAGCCGCGGTGTAGAGCTTCGCGTTGGACGCGGGATTGAGGACCACGTGCTCCCCCGCTTGCGCGAGCACGTTGCCGGTGTCGCAATCGACGATCGCGACACCGACCTGCGCGTCCTTCAGCGAGCGATCGTTGACGAGCGACCGCACCGCGGCCTCGAGCTCGGGAGCGCGGACGGCGGCGGGCACGAGAGCACCGGCCTCGGGCTCCGAGCGCGCGCCGCTGCCGCTGAGCACGAGCGCAGAAGCAACGGTCAGCGCGGCAAGGACGGGACGACGCATGGCCCTCCTTCTACGACGGCGCGGCGCGTCCACAAAGCGCTGGGTGCGCTGGCTGCGTTCGCCGTCCTCGCATCGGCGTCGGCGGGCTGTTCACGCGATACCCCCCGGGCCGCCGGCGCCCAGCGGCCGCTCGAGATGCTCGTCTCCACCGATGCCGAGACACTCGACCCGCGCCACGCCACCGATGCCATCGCGCTGCGGGCGACGCGCTTGATCCACGCGGGGCTCGTGCGCCTCGATCCCGATTCGCTCGAGCCTCGTCCGTATCTCGCCCGGTCGTGGACGTGGGACGATCCGCTCACGCTGCGCGTCGAGCTACGACAGGGCGTCCAGTTCCACTCCGGCGCGCCGTTCACCGCGCGTGACGTAAAGGCCACCATCGCGGCATTCCAGGCGCCGGAGGTCGGGTCGCGGCATGCGCGCGTCGTCGAGACCATCGGGCAGGTCGACGTCGACGGCGAGCACACGGTCGTCATCCATCTCACGCGCGCGCACGCCACGCTCTTGACCGATCTCGAGCTCCCCATCTTGCGGGCCGACGAGGCGCGATCGCCGCCGCGCCCCGAAGGAACACTCGACGGGCTCGGGCCCTACGTCGTGGCGCATCGCACGCCGGGAGAGATCGATCTCGCGCCCGCAAGGAATGGGGCGATGAAGACACCGGCGCGGAGCGTGACGTTGCGCACCGTGCACGACGAGAACGCGCGCGCGCTGCGCATGCATGCGGGGCGCGCGGATCTCGTGGTCAACGGCTTCTCGCCGACGCTCTTGCCCGCGCTCTCGCAGGCACACGGCATCACGCTGAATGCGCGTCACGGCGCGAACCTCACCTACCTCATGGCACGCACCGACCGCGGTCCGCTCGCGGACGTTCGCGTGCGACGCGCGCTCGCGACGGCCATCGATCGCGAGCGCATCGCGCAGACGCTCCTCGCCGGACGCGCGCAGGCGGCGACGACGCTCCTCCCGCCGCAGCACTGGGCGTACACGCCGGCGCCGCCTTGGCCGATCGATCGCCCGGGAGCAGCGGCGGCGCTCGCCGAGGCGCATCCGGGTCGCCTGCGCGTCACGCTGCTGACGTCGACCGATCGGCTGCGCGGGACCATCGCGCGCTTCCTCGCGCAGGAGCTCGCCGAGATCGGCGCCGACGTCGACGTCGTGCCGCTCGAGCTCGGCACGCTCATCGGTCGGCTCGGCGCGGGCGATTTCGAGCTCGCCACGCTGCAGCTCCCCGAGATCACCGAGCCCAACGTGCTGCGCGTGTTCCTCCACTCGTCGTCGATTCCTCCCGCCGGCGCGAACCGCGGTCGCGTGCGTGATGCCGAGGTCGATCGCCTGCTCGACGAAGGCGAATCGACGCTCGACGTGGCGACGCGAAAGACGATCTATGCCGCGCTCGAGAGGCGGATTCGCGACGAAGCGCTCTTCATCCCGCTGTGGCACGAGGATCAGATCGCGGTCGTGAGCGATCGCGCGCGTGCCTTCATGCCGAGCGCGGAGGGCCGCTGGCTCGGTCTCGCCGATCTCGAATAGGCCCAGAAATAAGCCTCGTTCGACTCCGCGCGACTCACAGCCCGATCTGCGCCGTCGGCGGATCGAGCTCGGGGAGGCACGCGTCGCCGAGCGCCTCCTGCACGAGCGCGAATCGCTGGAACACCGCGCCCGTCGACGCGACGTTGGCCCGCCGCTCCGCTCCCGAGGCGATGCCGGATGCAAACGTGGTCGGCCTTCGGTCCGCACCGCCGACGTCGGCGAGCGGCGAGAGCACGTCGTCGATGGCGCGCGCCGCGACCACCGGCGAGATCCATCCGCTCTTCGTCGCGCGGATCGGTCCGCCGCCGGTGTTCGCGACGAAGTCACAGAGGTACTGACCCGTCGTCGACATGCGCGCGTCGAGCATGCCCGCCGCCTCGTTGCCTCCGAGGATCACGTGCGCCGGCCCGGCGACGCGGAGCATCTGCCAGCCATGAGCCGACGAAGGCCCCGGGCTCGGCATCTCGGCAGCAGCGAGCTCCGCCGCGAGCGCACGCACTTCGCCGAGCAGTCGCTCGGCGTCGGCGCGCTTCTGCACGTGGAGGATGTCGCCCTTCGGCGTCACGAGCTCCGCCGCGGGCAACGGCATGTCGTCCGGCGAATCCTCGGTGACGGGATTGAGCGCGAGCCCTCCAATCAGCTGATCGACGGCGGAGAACCAGGCCTTCAGTCGCTCCGGTCGTGGACATCGCACGCGCAGCTCCTCGGTCTCGACGCTCTCGCTCGCAGCGTCGTTCGAGCCACCGCTCTCCGACACCGACGCGACGCAACCGTCACGCGCCACCATCATCACCACGCCATGCTCGGCGACGAGGACGCGCTTGAAGCGAACGCCCATCTTCGCGCCGGTCAGCGCTGCCGTAGCACTCGGCGATTGTGGCGAACCGCTCCGTGTGGCGCCACCGCAGGCCGTGGTGAGGAGGCCTGCCGCGAAGAGGAACGCAACGCACGGCTTGAACGACATCCACGACGAGGGCTGCAAGCAGCAAGCCACGCGTCACGCGTCACGCAGGGGAGCTCACTCCGATGCGACGTCGTCCGGATGCTTCGCTCGCACCGCTTCCATGCAGAGCCTCTCCTTCAGCTCCCGGCATGCGCGAAACAGGAGCTGCGACTCCTCCGGCGCGCATTTCCCGCCGCGCACCTTCTTGTCGAGGATCGACTTCACCTTCTTGAAGTCCTTCGCGTCGCTCGCCGCGCGCGCCTTGAGGAGCTCTGGGCTGGGCGGCGGCGGCGCGGTACCGGTCGTCGCGACCGGCGTGATCGGCCCCGTGGGCGGCGCCCAGATCGGCGGCGCCGTTGCGCTGGTGATCGGGATCGGCGGAGGCAGCGGCGCGTCGACCGGCGGCTCGGGCGGCGGCTTCTTCACGCACGCCTTCGGCAGGAGCGCGAGCGCGAGAACCGCGACACCTGTGGCCCCCGCGCGAAACACGTCAGCCCTTGGCTCCGGTCGTGCGGGCCGAGGGTCCAGATGGAAGGGAGGGCGAATCGGGCGTGCGCCAGCTGTCGTGATAGGCGGCGTCTTCGAGGTTCGCGGCCTGCACGGTCGGGAAGAGCGGAAGGTACGTGTCGACCATCACCGCAATCTCGTCGGTGCGCGTCGAGCCGATGCTCCCCTCGTACGCGCCGGGATGCGGGCCGTGCGCGACGCCCGCGGGATGCAGCGAGATCGCGCCGGGGCCGACGCCGCGACGGCTCGTGAAGTTACCCTTCACGTAGAGGATGACCTCGTCGCAGTCGACGCTCGAGTGCGGATACGGGCATGGGATCGCCTGGGGATGCGTATCGGTCATGCGCGGCACGAACGAGCATACGAGGAACCCGGGCCCCGCGAACGTCGAGTGAACGGTGGGCGGTAGATGGATGAGGCCCGTCTTCGCCTGGTATTTCTCGATGGCGAAGGCAACCGGGTAGACGAAGCCCTCCCAGCCCACGACGTCCATCGGGGGACGCTCGAGGAGGAGCCGCGTGAAGGCGCCCGTCTTCTTGACGATCAGCTCGCGCGGACCGTCCAGGACGCCGATCGGGCCGGTGGGACGGACGAAATCGCGATGCGTGTAGGGTGCATCCATCTTCAGCTGCCCGATCGGGTTGCGGAAGTCGCTCGGCACCATCACGCCGCCGTGACCCTCGAAGCACATCATCCGCATCGGGCCGGCGCCAGGATCGAGATGCCAGCGATGGATCATCGAGCGCGGGATCCACACGTAGTCGCCGGCGGTGACGGGGAGCCAGCCGCAGACCGACTCGATCTTCGCCGAGCCCTCTTCGATGAACCACAGCTCGTCGCCGTCGCCGTTCGCGAAGTAGACGTCGTCGGACTTCGACGGGCACGCGAAGTAGACGGTGAGGTCCTTGTTGAAGAGGAGCGGGACCCGGCACTCGAAAGGCATGCCCGACGGCGTCAGCTTGCGCGTGTCGAAGAGCCGACGCTTGAGCGGCGTGCGTCCCGTGGGATCGGCGGCGGCGACGGCATGACCGCGCGGCGACTCGGTGACCTCGACGGCCGCGGTGGTCGGGTAGCGATGATAGAGGTACGAGAACGCGCCGCTGAAGCCGCCGCGCGTGAGCATCTCCTCGTGGAGGAGATGGCCTTCGGCGTCACGCAGCACGGTATGCGGCTTCGCGGGCATGAGCCCGCAGCTCATGCGATCGATCATGCCGGCTGTGCGCCGCCGGCGCCGCCTGCGCTCGCGCCGCTCCCGGTCTTCTGGAAGCGCTCGATGCTCTCGAAGAGCGCACGGAAGTTTCCGTAGCCGAAGCCCTCGTCGCCGCAGCGCTGGATGACCTCGTAGAAGAACGGTCCCGCGCGCATGTCGTCGTGGAGCGCCTTCGCTTCGCGGAGGAAGATCTGGAGCATGTACTTGTCCTCGGCGCCGTCGACGAGGATCTGGAGGCGCTCGAGCTCGGCGATCTCCTCCTTCACGTTCGTGATGCCGAGGTTCGCAAGCCGCTCGGGAAGCGCCTGGTAGTAG
>JAXDMI010000024.1:0-13517 GCA_034666145.1 Myxococcales bacterium
CGGCAACGCCGCGAAGGACGGACCGCACACGTACCTGATGCTGCTCGGCCTCCTGAGCGCGTATCTCGGCGGGTTCAACCTTCTGCCGTTCCCCGCGCTCGACGGCGGTCGTCTCTTGTTCCTCGGCTTCGAAGCCGCGTCGCGCCGCAAGGCCGACGCGAAGATCGAGGCCAAGGTCCACGCCATCGGTCTCCTGATGTTCCTGACGCTGATCGCGTTCGTCACGTACACCGAAGTGATCCCGAAGCGCGCCACCACCGAAGAGACCGCGAAGCCCGCCGCGAAGTGAGTCGCGTCGTCGCTACCACACGTAGCGAAGGATGAACTGACCGAAGAGGGTCGACGGCGCCCCGGACTTGGCGGGCGCGCCGTTGGCATCGGCTCCAGTGATGGGGCGCAGACCGAGCTGCGCGGCGCCGGCGATCCCGACCTGGAGGTTCGCGCGGCCTGTGTAGTAGAGGCCGGCCGACACGAAGTGCGCGAGCTCGCTCGACGTCTCGCTGGGGCCGGTGGTGGAGCCGGCGTTGGTGTTCGACTGGTTGGCCAGGTACTCGACCATCACGCCCACCGGAATGCCGCTCGGAGAGCCGTCCGCCGTGAACGCCAGGGCGCCCTTGATCTCGATGTTGTTCGAGGAGACGTCGGTGTTCGTGTTCTTCGCGGTGTCGAAAGGCGACTGCACCTCGTTCGTGTAGCGACCCTGGACCGAGGCGAGGAGGCCGAAGTTGGGGGTCAGCGTCTGCGCTGCGCTAAGCGTCCCTGCGAAGGTGGCGCTCGACGTCGGCACCAGCACCTGCTTGCCGATGTTGCCGTTGAGGACGGTGGAGAGCGACTGACCGGACGACGCAAGGAGCGCGTTCACCAGCGGAAGAACCGTGAGCTGTCGGCCGGTGCCGCCGCCGCCCACGACGCTCACGGCGAGCTGGGTGCCGCTGCGCTCGGAGCGGAGGATGCGGACGAGGGGACCCGCCTCACCGCTCGCCGAGAAGCTCGCGCCGGAGAGCACGATGGACGCGATGTTCACGCCGGTGATGACCTGGCCCGCGCCGGTACCCTGGATGGCAAGCCAGTCGGTGATGCGAACGCCGAGGTCGAAGTTCTGCGCGAGGCCGCTGGCCGTGAGATCCATGGGACCGAGCGGCCCGAGCGGCACCTTCGGGAAGTTGGCGAGCGCGACGCCCTGACGGATCCCGAAGTGCGTGGTCGCGAATGGGATCTGATCCTGGAGCACCGGGAAGAGGAAGCGGTGGCTCTTGAGCATGCGATCGTCCTTCGGCGCGGCCGGGGCGGCCGGCGCGGCGGCGCTCGTGGTCGGCGCCGGCGATCCGTCGCCAGGCTGGCGCGCCGAAGCGTCGCGCGACGCCGTGAGCAGGAACAACGTCGCGGTGATCGCGAGGGGCAGGGAAGTACGATTGCAGGTCATGCGGGCGTCTCGGGACATGGCCGCGAGACTGAACGCGCCCGACGCGGTCGCCCACTCGGGTTCGCCTTAGTCGACAATCAAAACGATCTCGTTGCGTTGAGCTGCCCGATCGCCGGGAGCAGCAGAAGTGCATCGGATTGGTCGTCCCCTCGCTCCTAGCGCGGCGCGAGGCGCGCGATGCGGATACCGTCGAGATCGACGGCGCACGCGAGGATTGGGTACGCAGCCATCCACGACGGCGTGCACGACGCTGAGGCGTGCGCGTCCCGAACAAGTCGCCGCGGTGGCCGGCTCCTTCGATGCCGAGCGGGGTCAGCGGCTCGCCGGTAGGCCCGAGCGCGACCTCGTCGGCGTGGAGCTCGCGCTTGGAGACGACCTCGAGCTGCGGCGTGAGCTCGATGAGCTGGTCGCCCGTCAGCGCCGCGAGGTGACCGCGGAGCTGCGTGAGCTGAACGCCGCCCCTGCTGCCCTCCGGCATGGGCACGTCTGCTTCGCGGACAGGCTCGAGCCCCGGCATGGACAGCTCGACCACGTGGAGCTTCGCGTAGCGCGCTTCGGCGACATAGAGCCGACCTTCGATGATCTCGACGTTGTCGAGGGCTGGCGATCGGCGCGGGCTACTTCTTCGTCATCTTCGCGGCCATGATCTCGCCGAGCTGCGCGGAGCGATTCGTCGCCGCCTCGACGGCGTCGATCAGCGTGCGACGGAGCCCGCCCGACTCGAGCGTGTGCAGGCCCGCGATGGCGGTGCCGCCGGGGCTCGTGACCATGTCCTTGAGGCGCCCGGGATGCTCGCCGGTATCGAGGAGAAGCTTCGCCGAGCCGTAGACCGTCTGCGCTGCGAGGAGCAGCGCGGTGTCGCGATGGAGGCCGACCTTCACGCCGCCGTCGGCGAGCGCTTCGATCATCACCATGACGTACGCGGGGCCGCTGCCCGAGAGGCCGGTCACCGCATCGAGGAGCGTCTCGTCGAGCGTCACCACGCGACCGACCGCCGCGAACAGCGAGCGCGCCACCTCGAGGTCGTCTTCGGTCGCGTGCGTGCCCGGCGCGATGGCCGTGGCGCCCGCTTGCACCGTCGCCGGCGTGTTGGGCATCGAGCGCACCACGTGCGTGCCCTCGGGAAGACGCGCTTCGATCGCCGACACCGGAACGCCGGCCGCCACCGAGATGACGAGCTGACCGCTCTTCACGTCGCCGCCGATGAGCGCGAGCACCTTGTCGATGACCTGCGGCTTCACCGACAGGACGATCACGTCCGACGTGCGAACGAGCTCGTGGTTGTCCTGCGTGGTGCGAACGCCGTGCAGCTCGGTGAAATGCGCGAGGCGCTCGGTCTTCACGTCGCTGACGAGGATGCCGTCGGGCGGCACCACCTTCGCGTGCAGCAGGCCCTTCACGAGCGCCTCCGCCATGTTGCCGCCGCCGACGAAGCCGAGCGTCTTGGTCTTCATTCTCTCTCTCTTCTACTCGTTCGGCTCAGTCGGCGCCCATCGGGAATGCCGCAGGCGCGAGCACGTCGGCGATCCACTGCTCGACCGCGTGACGCGACTTGTTCCCGTCCTCGCCGAGATCGGCGGCCACGCGATCATGCCGAGCGCGAAGCAGCGCGCGACGCGCGAGCGACGGATCGTCGTACATCGCAGCCGCCCACACCATGCCGAGCACGGTGTTGCGATCGTCGGTGCCGAGCTGCGGGTAGCGCTTCGCGAGGATCACCTTCTGGCCGGCGCCGACCGCCGCGAGCCCTTCTTCGCGATGACGGCGCGGCACCATGAGATGCGCGGTCTTCGCCGCCAGCGTCACGCCGTGACCCGGCATGCGATCGGCCAGGACGAAGCGGATGCCGTCGACCGCCGCGAGCCCGGCGAGCCGTCGAATGTCGATGCGCGACACGGCCTCGCTGCGCAGCACCTCGAGGTCCATCGCCGCGAAGGAGAGCTTGTTCGCGAGCACACGCACGATGTGCTCTTCGCGCGGATCGATCTGGTCCCACGCTGCCGCGAGCCATGCGCCGCGCAGCACGGCCTTGGCGACGGGCGCCTCGATGTCGCCATAGACGTCGAGCTGCTCCACCGGTACCGGCGGCTCGGCGAAGAGCGCCTGCGCATCGGCGTCGGGCAGTCCGAGCGATGCGATTACGCTGGCGATGGTGCGCTTCTCTTCGGCATCGAGCGCGCCGTCGGAGACGAACACGGCGCGAAGGACGCGAACGGCGAGCGTGCCGAGGCGCTTCACGCGCTGCACGTCCTTCTCGCTCGGCTTCGACGAGAACAGCGAGCGCAGACCGCGCGCACCGACCTCGAGCGTGACCTTCTCGCGGATCACCTCGGCCATCGGCAGCCAGCCCGGCGGGAAGATCGGCGCTACCGCGCGCGTCAGCTCCACGACCCAGTTGTCGAACTCGGTCGACATGGTGTTGAGCCGATGGCCCGCGAGGATCGCGGAATACGCCTCGCCGCGACGCTTGCCGAGACCCTCGAGCACGTCGGCGCCGCCGCCGGTCGAGAGCCCGAACATCGCGTCCTCGGCGAGCGTGCTCACGAGCCGTCCGAGCACCTGTGTCTTCGGGTCCCCGGTCGCGGCGTAGGCGTCGTCGTGGGTCATGCGGCTGACCGTACTAGCAGCTGTCGTTGCAGGGAAGTTGGCCCGGCGCCGCCGTCTGCCACAGGGTCGGGGGGCATGCGAATCGCTCCCGCCTCGATCCTCCCGTTGGCCGCGCTCTCAGCGTGTCTCGTCCTGGGCTGCGGCATCGCGCAGCTCAGTCAAGGCGGCGGCGGCGGCACCTCCGGCGGTACTGCCGACGGCGGAACCGACGCCACAGTCGAAGCCGGCGTCCAGGGCGCCAACTGCGGGATCGAGAGCGGCTCCGGCCAGCAGCTCTGTCAGGCCACGAGCATCTGCCCGACGCTGGTCGTCGACACGCAAGCGTTCCCGCACTGCGGATTTCGCATCAAGGGCGGCGCCACCGAGCTCATCTGCGCATGCGGGCAGCTCCTCTGCTCGATGGGGACATACACCACGTGCACGCAGGCTGCCGCGTTGCTCACGTCGCAGACCGAGCAGCAGGTCTGTACGCAGCTCGCCGAAGATCGCTGCAGCCCCGGCGCCGCCGCGTCGTCCTCGGGCAGCTCCGGAACGAGCGGGAGCAGCGGGGCCACCGGAACGTGCGACCACCAATGCCTCTCCGATTGCGGGGGTGGAGGCGGCTGCGCTTCGATCTGCGGTTGCTAGACGATCATCCGCCGACGCGGCAGCCGCTGCTCGTGCAGCTCTGCGAGCAGGTGAACAGCGTGTCGGCCAGCGAACGCGATGACGCGCTTGCGGAGCCATAGACGTTGCTGCACGCGGTCGAAGAAGTTCCGCCGCTGAGGCAGGCCTGCGCGACGGCGCGGCACTGCGAGTCGGCGTAGCAAGCGGTCGTCTCGGAGCAGCACGTGGTCTGCGCGCAGGTGGTGCACGAGCCGAGGTCGGTGAAGTTGCTCGAGCAGCTCGACCCCGTGGTCGTCGTCGTGCTCGATGATCCTGCGCCGCCGAGCGAGCCGAACACCGCGCCGACGCACGTGTCGATCTCCGAGCACCCGCGCTTCACGCAGTTCTGCGCCTGAGCGATGGCGCTGTCGCCATAGAGCTTCGCGCTGTCGAGACACGCGGCCTTCGTCGTCGACGAACCTCCGCTGCAGCCATTCTTCGCGGTGGAGAGCGCGTCGCAGAACTTCGACGCCGCCGCGGACGGCGCGACGGAGGCGATGGCGTCCGCCGTGCACGCTCCGACGAAACCGCCGCCGAGGACCGTCTTGCAGTCCTTGCCGTCGAAGCACGAGACGATCAGGTTCACGACGTCGCTGCGGAGGCGAGGGAAGACCGCGGCGTTGCCGTTGGTGCACTGGTTCTCGCACGTCTGCGAGTCGGTGGAGTTGTCACACGACTGGATGCGGTTGCACATCGCCGTGCAGAACGACGACGCGTCGGTGGTGGACGGAACGGTCTGCGAGGTATCGGCCGAGGGCAGCCCACCGTCGGAGACGACGACGTGGTCGGAGGTGGCGCAGGCCGCGGTCGAAAGAGAAGACACGAGGAGGGCGGAAAGAAGGGCGATACGCATGGTGGTTGATGGCTCCGCTCCCAAGAGCCACCCGCGCGCCGGCGGTCGCACAGAATCTTTCGCCTTGAAATTCGGGCACGGCGCGCTCAGGGCGCGAGGCGCGCGAGGCAGGTGACGGGGCCGCTGGGACCGCACAAACGCCCGGATTTCGAGCGTTCGCGGGCCTCGAAGGCGGCCGGTGCGTTCCACAGCTCGCCGAGCGTCGCGCGGGTCACGTTGCCGACGATGGGCCCGAAGAAATCGGTCACGCGCAGATCTCCGTTGGGCTCCACGCAGACCGTCTCCCACGCGGTCCGGCACGGATGGATCTCGCTGCGGTTCGCGTGCTCGTCGGCGGCGAGGAACGCGCGCGTGTCGTCATCGAGCCGGCAACGCCAGATCGCGCGATCGACGGTGTGATCGACCATCACGAGCCCGTGCCGGCCACCGCGTGCGACAGCGGCGTCGATCGCGGCGCGCGTGACGCTCGACGTGCACGACACGAGTGACGTGCGCGCGAACTCGGTCGCGGGGACGCCCTCCTCGAGCTTGACCCAGTCGACGCCGAGGCGTGCTGCAAGCTCGACGAAGGCACCGAGCTCGTGGACGTTCTGTCCGAGCACCACGAAGGACAATCCCACGCGGAGATCGATGCCTTCGCCGCGACGCCACGCCAGCACGTCCTCGAGGTTCGCGATCACGTCGTCGAAGCGGCCGCCGACGCGGATGCGGTCGTTGGTGGACGCGGTCGCGCCGTCCAGCGAGATCGAGATCGACGACACGCCGGCACGCACGAGACGCTCGGCGGCGCGCGCTCCGAGGAGCACGCCGTTCGACAGGAGGTGCGCGACATACGGCTCCGCGCCGCGCGCCGCTTTGATCGCGCCGAGGACGTCGAAGAGGATCGGCGCAGTGAGCGACTCGCCGCCGTGGACGAACGCGAAGTACGTCCCGAGGCCGAGGTGCTCGCGGAGCGCATCGAGCACCGCCGGGGTCATGGTGCGTGCGGCGCCGCTCTCGGTGAGCTCGGGCGCGTGCGTGATGCAATGCGCGCAGCGCAGGTTGCAACGCTCCGTCACCGAGAAGAAGAACCGTGACGGCAGCGAATCGACGGTGACGCGTCCTTCCGCGAGCTCTCGGTCGCGGAGCACGAGATTGCGTCGAGCGCGCGCCGGCGCCACTGCGCGACCGAGCGCACGCTCGCGACGGCCCACCAGCGCGCCGAACGCCGGGAGCTGCACGACGGCCCCGTTTACGTCGGAGCCTGGCGTCTGTGAAAGTGCCTTGAAAGTAGGCCAATCATCGTCTTCGAGCGTGATGGTCTTCGGCTCGTCGGCGAAGTTGAGGACGACGTCGACGATGTCTCCTTCCGCCTGGCGCCGATAGACGAGCGTGCTCTCGTCGGCGAAGAGCAGCGTGAGCTCTCCGCTCCGTAGCGCGGTCGAAGAGGCCCGGACGCGCAGCAGCTCGGCGACGAGGCCGCGGACTGTGCTCGACCCGCGTCCCGCCACCCAGGGCATCGGCATGCGGTCCGGCCACACGTCCTCGAGCTCGCGAGCCGCGGCGCCGCTGTCGGAGCGGAGCCCGAGCTCCTCGCCGTAGAGGAACATCGGTATGCCGGGCCACGTCGCGAGGAGCACATGAGCGAGCGGCAGACGACCCAGCATGCCGCGTTCGGCGGCGCGCGTCGCAAGCCGAGGATGGTCGTGCGTGGAGAGAAAGCGCACCGACGTCGCGATCGGATCCCCACCGCGCAGGAGATCGATCCGGCGCAGCTTCTCGTACGCGGCCCGGGCCGAAGCGCGCGGATCGCAGACGAGCTCGGTCACGATCTCGTGGAAGCCGAAGTCGGTCGCGGCATCGATCACGCCCTCGGCGCGCCATCGCCACACGTGTTGCGGAACGACCTCGCCGAAGACCACGCCGTCGGGACGGAGCTCGCGGAAGCGCTTCCGGAGCCGCCGGCCCAGCGCGAACGGCACCTCCGCGGTCATGTCGAGTCGCAGACCGCGGGCACCGCGCTTCGCCCAGTAGGCAACGGCATCGAGCGCGAGCGCCTGCACGCTCGGGTCGTCGAGGTCGAGCAGCGGCGCGTCGGTGCGCTTGCCGTAGTGGACGAGCGCGCCGTCCTTCCAGACGAACCACGAGGCGAAGCGGGACGAGCGCCCGTTGACGAGGACGTCCTCGTAGGCCGGAAATCCCCGGCCCGCGTGCGCAAACGAGATGTCCTGCACGATGCTCATGCCGGCCGCCGCAGCGTCGCGCACGAGCGCGTCGTAGGCCGCCTCTCCGCCGAGCGCGGGATCGACGCTGAGCGGATCGACGAGGTCGTAGCGATGCGCGCTGGCGCCGACGTGCACGGGCGTGAGGTAGAGCGTGTCGACCCCGAGCTGCGCGAGGTCTTCGAGCGACCTCCGGATCCCCTCGATGTGCCCGCCCGCCGCGAGCCCCTGTCCGGGGTCTTGCCAGGCAGCGCCGTCGTGCGCGCCATCCGCAGCGGGCCGAAACCGGTCGACGAATACCGTGTAGAGTACAGCCTTCTTCCACCATGCCGGCAGCCGCTCACTCGCGCGAGGCCGCGTCCACCGCGCGTCGAACGACGCCCCGCCCCCGTCGACGCGCAACACGAGCGTCTGCGCCGACGTCGGCAGCGTCGCAACGAACACCTCGTGCTCGTCCTCGGAGAACGCTCTTTCCGCGCCGACGTGCGACCAGGTCGCCCCGCCATCCTCGCTGAACGCAATCCTCACCGCATCCGCGCTCGCGTCCGCGCTCGCATTCTTCCGCAGCCCCACCATGACGCGCACCCCACCGCGCTCGAGCGCATCGACCCACGGCGACACCGGCGCGAAGAGGAACGGCTCCGCCGCGCCCTCGACGACCAGCACGTTGTTGCGCTGCCCTCCCGCGCTGCGCGTCCGCGCATTCGACGCGTCGAGCGCCCAGCGCCCGTCGACGATCAGCTTGTACTGATAGACACCTGCCGGCAGGTCGAGCGTCGCGGCGAACGCGCCGTCCTCGCCGCGCGCGAGCGCGATACCGTTTCGCCAGTCGCGCATCTCACCGAGGAGAAGGACGCTCTCGGCAGGCGCCGCACGAGGCGACCGGGTGCGAAACACGATCTCCACCGATGCTTAGCTAGCGAACCATGCGGCAGCCGTCCAGGACGCGCGCTACCCTGCTCTGGCCTCTCGAGGTGAGCATCGATGTACGTCTCGACCGATCTGCACGGGCACACGCTTTACTCGGACGGTCGCGCGACGCCGGACGAGTACGTCGAGTTTCGGCGCTCGCTCGGCATGAAGGCCATCGCCATCGCCGATCACGACGTCCTCGCGGCCGTTCGCGCCGGCGCGATGGCGGCAGAGCGCGCGCAGATGCTCTTCATCCCCGCGCTGGAGGTGACCGCTCACCTCCACTACGGGCAGAGCGGCGAAGAGCAGTTCCACGTGCTCGCGTACTACACGCACGACATCCTCGAGGGCCCGCAGCTCGAGCGCACCGCGTTCTATCGACGGGGCTTGCAGGTGCAAGCGCGCTGGAAGGACTTCGTCCTCACGTGGATGTCGAAGCTCGCGCCCGAAGATCGCGAAGCGCTCGACCCCGAAGGCGAGCTCGAGAAGCTGCCGCCGCCGCTCTTCCCCGCGCTGCAGTCGATGATCCTCCGCATCAGCGAACGACGTCAGCCGCTCTTCGAAGCGTTCCGCGATCACCACGTGAAGTTCTGGTCGAGCGAAGGCGCGAACCGCGATCTCTTCGGCTGGACGCCCGAGGAAGCGATCGAAGCGATCCGCGCGGACGGCGCCGTCGACGTCGTCGCGCATCCCACGCGCTATCGCGACAAGGACCGCACGCTGAAGGTCCTCGAAGAAGCGCGCGGCATCGAGGTCTATACGTCCCGCCACAAAGCGGAGGTCGCCGCGTACTACCGAGAGCTCGCCGAATCGAAGCGCAAGTACTGGACGTCATCCTCCGACGACCATCAGAACGCGCGCTACATCCGGCCGCCGTGCGGGACGCCGCTCCAGACCCTCGAGCGCATCTGCAAGAAGACGATCGCGGTCACGAGCCTGTTCGCAGACGCCCCCGGGAGGCCCTCGACTCCCTAGAAAAACGCGGGTTTGCTCGAAAACGACCGGGGGAAGCTTGCGCGGCCCGCGTTCGTATCCTACATCGTCGCTCCGTAACTCAGGCATGAGTGACTCTGGGACGCGTAGGAGCTTCGACCATGGCCATCAGGATTCGCGTGCTTCGTGGTGTTCAGGCCGGCCTCACCGGAATGTCCGGTCTCGTCGCGCTATCGAGCGCGGTCACCGCGTGCACCGCCGAGGGCGCGCCCGTCGATGACACGTCCACGTCGGACGAGAGCGCGCTCACCGTCCAGAACCCCGGCACCGGCGTCTTCACGCTCGCGTGGGACTACTCGACGCCTCTCGGCTACGCGTTCCACGCGCAGAATTCGGTCGACGAGTACGTGCGCGCCGGCGAGAAGATGACCTTCACGATCCCGTCGCACTTCCTGTGGGAGCGTCTCTACCCGACGCTGCCCGTTCCGGACGACGTCACGCGCCTGAAGCAGCTCTCCGCGAAGGTGAAGGTCACGTTCGTGAAGGACGGCGGCGCGACGACGTCGACCACGGTCTCGACCAACGGCAGCTTCGAAGGCACGCAGACCTACGACCTCTGCGTCCACACCACGCAGCTCACCGTTGCGAAGAAGACGACCAGCGTCCGCTTCGACCTCGCCATCAGCGATGCCGCCGACAAGACGAAGCATGCGTCGGTCGCGGCCACCGAGCTCGCGGAGGTCCCCGTCATCGGCGGCTCGTTGCCCAACAAGACGGCGCTCTTCGACACGTCGGGCTCGACGCTTCGCCAGCGCGTGCTCGAAGGCGGCAAGCCGGTCGCGGGCGGCGCGCTCGCCATCGCGTACACCGACTGGCGCGCAGCGACCCTCGTCGACAGCTCGTCGATCGATCGCAACATCGGCAACGCCACCAGCTTCGGCCGCTTCGGCGCCTTCACGATGCCCATCTCCGGCGACCTCGAGCACGAGGTCACGTACTCGGTGGCGATCGACGGCGTCTGGCAGAACGAGCAGCCGCTCACCGCGAATGCGAAGTCGCGACTCCTTCCGCCGTTCGGCCGCATCGCTTACGAAGGCGTGCTCGCGGTGCCGACCGGCGCGAAGAAGCTCGAGGTCTACTTCCACGTGAAGACGTTCGTCGTCGTCGACTACACCAAGTTCTCGAACGTCGGCGACCGTCGCTACGCGCAGGGCGCTCGGTTGCTCGTCCGCGAGAAGTGGGACAACGAGAACGGCGCGTACGCCGACAACTACGACTTCACGACCGAGTCGAAGTAGCTCCGATCGTCACGGCGCTCGCACCACGATGTCGTCGAAGACGACCGTGATACCGCCGTTTCCGAACGTGTAATAGGCGCCGATTCGGAGATCGATGCCGGTGCCGGACTGCGTGCCCGCGTTGATGGTCTCGTCGTCGACCTTGACGGCGCCGTCGATGGTGACGACGCCGTGCAGCGCGCTCGCGGGACCGTCGAGCGTGATCGAGGCGGTATGCCAGAGCGGGCCGGGAGTCGCGGTCAGCCGAGCCGGCGATTGGTCCGGCGAGACCATGTCGAGGAACGCGCCCTTGTTGTAGCTGGCCACGCCGACGGTGGATGCCTTGGACACGGTCGTCGCCCAGAGCGCGCCGAGCACGACGTAGTCGATCGACGATTGGCGTATGCCGAACTTGTAGTCGAGCTGATAGCTCCCACGGAGCTGACCGAAGTTGGTGATCGGGTAACGCACCCACGCGTTGCGCGTCGTGTTCGCAGTGGGAAGCGTCGCTTGCAGCACGGCGTTCGCGCCTTCGAGCGCGATGTCGAACGAACCGGCCCCGCCCGCCATGTCCGAGAAACCGGCATCGCCTCCGGGGAGCGCGTTGTCGAAGTCCCAGCACGCGACGTACGGCGCCTGACTCGCGCAGAAGCCGGGCAGCCCGGTGGGCCCGTCGGCGCCGCCGTCGACGGGCGGCAGGAACACGACGCTGCCCTCGCTCGGCTCGCTCGAACCGTCGACGGTGACGTCGCTGTCGACATCGGCATCACCCGCCGGATTCGCACCCGCTTCGCCGGGAGCGACGGCCGCAGCGGGGCCGGTCGCGATCGCGTCGAGCCCGCAGCCCGCGGCGACGGCGATCGAAGCGGCGAGCAGCAGAGCTCCCCGTGATGTGCGGGTGCGACGAGCCACCCGAGGAGCATAGCGTCAGAGCGACGACTGCGCCGCCGGATGCGCGCGTGCGCGCATGGTGCGCGCGTGCGTGGTGCGCCGCGGACGCTCAGACGATCTGCTTGGCGATCGCCTTGGCTTCTTCGCGCTCTTTGAGCGACTCGAGGATGATCACGGCGGTCTCTTCGATCGCGCGACCCGTGACGTCGATGACGGGCCAGCCCGCGTGCTGGACGAAGATGTCCTGCGCGTACTGCAGCTCGGCCTTCACTTGATCCTTGAGGCCGTAGTTCGCGTCGACGCTCATGCCGAGCTGCTTGAGGCGCGCCTTGCGGATCTCGACGAGCGGCTCGAGGCCGATGGTGAGACCGACGATGCGCTCTTGGTTCGCTTCTTCGAGCTCCGGCGGCGGCGGCACACCGAGGACGATCGGAAGGTTCGCGACCTTGAGACCCCGCTGCGCGAGGAGCGTGGAGAGCGGTGTCTTCGACGTGCGGCTCACGCCGACGAGGACGAGATCCGCCTTCTTGAAGTTGCGCGGCTCCTTGCCGTCGTCGCTCTTCACCGTGAACTCCACGGCCTCGATGCGACGGAAGTATTCGTCGGAGAGCGGCAGCATCCCACTCGGCGTGTTGATCGGTTGGCGATCGAGATACACGGTGAGCTTGCCGATGAGCGAGCCGATCAAGTCGAGCGCTTCGACGCGCAGCTCGTAGCTCGCCGCGTGGATGTACTCGCGCAGCTCGGGGCTCACGACGGTGAACACGACGAGCGCGCCTTCACGCGCAGCGCGCTCGAGGATCGGTCGCGCGGCTTCCTTCGTTCGCACGCGCGTGTGCAGCCGGAGCTGCGCGCCCGAGTGCGGGAACTGGAGCATCGCGGCTCGCACGACCTTCTCCGCGGTCTCACCCGTCGAGTCGGAAAGTACGTCGATGCGCTTGGCGTCCGCGACCACGATGGGCTTGTCTACCACGGCCACGGCGACGACAGGTAGCACCCTGGCGCAGGCCGCGGGGGATGGGCGCGGGCCCTCGCTGCGGGGGTCGGCGCCCGCGGTCGTGGGCCGCCCCCAATGAAGGCTCCGACGGCTCCACGCAACGTCTCACGAGCGTCACCAGCCGATCGGGGGAGGTCGGCATGGACCCATGGGTGGATCAGGAGGGATCCCGGGTCGCGCAAGACATCGCGGCCAAACCGGCTCGGTCCGGCCCCGATCCACGTCATGCCAGACCGAGGAGCCGATCAAGGCCGAGCATGGAAGATGCAGCTACCCTGGGAGCGATGGCCAAGCGAGGGATGCTCCCGAAGTTTCGACCGGCTGCCCTGGGGCGCGATGCCCAGGCACGGCCGTCGATTCGTCCGGTGAAGCCCGGCCCGCCGCCGCCGCCGCCGTCGCCGCCGCGCCGGATGTCCTCGGGTTTCGGGCGCCGTGGGGAGAACGGCTCGAACCTCCAGGCGTTCGCGGAGACCGCGCTCGACAACGGCTTCGACGACGACCAGCTCGAAGCGTCCACGATGGCCGGCGGCGGCAATCAGAGCTCGAGCAACGGTGAGCCTTCGACGCTCAATCGCGGTCCCGAGACCGTCCTCGAGGCGCCCAAGAATCCTCGTCGTGGTCGCGTCGATGCGCGCGAGATCTCGTTCGACGATGAGACGCAGGCGCGTCCCGTCGATGACCATCTGCTGAGCACGCTCCGTCGCGGAGAAGGCTTGGCAGGCACGCCGGCGAACGCGCAGGCTGATCTCGGCGTCGACTACGAGTCGCTCCCCTCGCT
>JAXDMI010000025.1:0-6088 GCA_034666145.1 Myxococcales bacterium
GGAGCACCCAGTCGCGCGGGATGTGGAACGCGTCGGACAGCTCCTTCAGGCCGACGTTCATCTTCCGCAGGTCGAGGAGGTTCTCGAAGCCGCGCTGCGGATCGATCTTGATGTCCTTGAGGTTGAAGGACTCGAGCTTCACCTCCTCCTGGAACTTCTGGTGGAAGTACTCGATGATCTTCTCGCTCACCGCCTCGTCGCTCGTGCGCGAGAGGAAGCCCATCTTGCGGAGCGCCTTGATGAGGCGATCCGTGTCGCGACGGATGACGCCCTCGAGGAACTCGGGGATGCCTTCGCGCATCGGCTGCGAGAGCTCCGCGACGGCGCCGAAATCGAGCAAGACGAAGTCGCCGCTCGAGTTGACCAGGATGTTCCCGGGGTGCGGATCGGCGTGATAGACGCCGTCGACGAAGATCATCTGGCAGTAGACGCGGACGAGGCGGCTCGCGAGCTCCTTCTTGTCGATGCCCATCGCATCGAGGCCGGCGAGGTCGGTGAGCTTCTTCCCTTCGACGAACGTCGTGGTCAGCACGCGACTGGTCGAGAGCTCGCGCACCGGCACCGGGAAATGGACGCGCGGGTCCTTCTCGAAGTTGGTCGCGATCTTCTCGATGTTGTCGGCCTCACCGTTGAAGTCGAGCTCCTGCTTCAGGAGATCCTTGATCTGGTGGTAGTAGCCGTCGAGCCCCTGCACCGGGACGAACCACTGCACGATGGTGATGATGCGGCGGATGGTCTTGAGATCGAGCCGGACGATCTCGTCGATGTCCTGGTGCTGCACCTTCACCGCGACGCGCAGGCCCTCCTTCGTGCGCGCCTCGTGCACCTGACCGAGTGAAGCGCTGGCGATGGGCTCGCGATGAAAGTCGTCGAAGATCTCGTCGACCTTCGAGCCGAGCTCCTCCTCGATGCGCGGCGCGATCTACGAGTACGGACGCGGCGGGACCAGATCCTGGAGGCCTACGAGCTCCTGGCGGAACTCCTCGGGCAGGAAATTCGCCATGATCGACAGCAGCTGGCCGACCTTGATGAAGAGCCCCTGCAGCTCGAGGATCGTGGCGTAGACGCGCTTGGCGTTCGCCTTGTGGACGGCCTTGATGTTCTGGTCGCGATACGCGCGACCGAAGAGCTTCGCCGACCAGAACAGCGTGAGGTAGCTGAAGATGACCTGGAACGTCGTCGTGTACGCGCGCACGAAGCGCCAGCGATTGGCGCCGCGCTTGCGGAACGCGACCGGCGGGCTCGGATCCGGCGGCTTCGGCGCCTTCGTGATGCTACCGAGCGCCGGCGGACGCGCCGTGCTCGGCCGCGCGGGCGTGCGCGTCACGGCGCGAGGCACGAAATCGGGCGGCGGCGAGGAGGCCATGGCGGGCGGATCCTACCCGTCCCCGGCAGCGAGCGCGAACAGCGCATCGTGAGCGGCGGGACGTGCGGCGCGGATGGTCGCGTTATCGCGTGTAGGATGCACGCGATTCGTGAGCAGGACCACGACCGCCTCGGCGTCGGGATCGATCCACAGGCTCGTGCCCGTGAACCCGAGATGACCGAAAGTGCGCGGTCCGGAGCGGGTGCCGGCGGTGGAGCCGCCTCCTTCGCTCTTGCCGTCGAACCCGGCGCGCAGCGTGCCGCCGGCTCGTGGCTTCACGAGCCACTCGAGGTCGTCGTCGATGGCGAGCGGACCTCGGCCGCGCGCGATGGCGTCGAGCGCAGCGACCCCGAACGAGAGCACGGCCGAGACCGTCCCGAACATGCCGGCGTGACCGCACGCTCCGTCACCTCGCAGCGCGAACGCGTTCTCGTCGTGCACGCGCCCGCGGATCTCGCCGCCTCGCCATGCGACGACCTCGGTGGGCACCACGCGCTCGGCGAAGCGGACGCGTTCGCCGCGCGCCTCGAGCGCGCGCGCGGAGCCCAGCACGTCGCCGAGGCCGAGCGGCTCGACGATCAGCTTCGCGAGGACCTCCCCCATGTCCGCCGCAGCGGTCTCGCGAACGAGCGCCTCGCCGACGAGCAGGTAGCCTAGGTCGCTGTACACGGGCGCGAAGCCGGAGCGCGGCACGTCACCCTGCGCGTCGGTGCGCCTCGCACGTGCCGCTTCGTTGAGTGCTTCATCAAGCACGACCTCCCGGCCTTCCTGCAGCGGGCGGAAGAGAGCGAGGTTCGCTTCGAGGCCCGCGCGATGAGCGAGGAGCAGCTCGAGCGTCACGTGCTCCGACGGCGTGCCACGCGCCGTAGCGAGGATCTGCCCTAATTCGAGGCCTCGCAGCGCTTGCCCTCGCGCTTCTGTCCGCGCGACGGCCATGGCCGTGAGCGGCTTCGTGAGGCTCGCGAGATCGAAGAGAGCGTCGGTATCCCCACCTGCCGAAAGCTCCCACTGACCGTCGCCACGACGCGCGGCCCACCCCGCAGCGGCATTCGGCGCGACACCGTCGGCCACGATCCGAGCGGCGACACCAGCCGCGCTCGGCCCGGAACTTCGCACGCCTTTCACCGTGGATACTTTACCGATGGGCGCACCGATCGGTAACCTTTACGGGCGATGAGCGAATTCGTCTGGGAAGCACGTGCACGATCCGGCGAGCTGCGGAAGGGCGTCATGGACGCCGACGACGAGCCGGCCGTACAGGCACGGCTTCGTTCGCAGCAGCTCATGCCGACGAAGATCAAGAAGAAGGGCAAAGGCTTCTCTCTGAACTTCGGCACGGGCGTCGACCTCAAGGAGGTCGTTACGTTCACGCGCCTCTTCGCGACGATGATCGATGCCGGTCTTCCGATCGTTCAGTGCCTCGACATCCTCTGCAACCAGACGGACAACAAGTTCTTCGCGGTGATCCTCCGCGACGTGAAGGCGAACGTCGAGCAGGGCGCGACCTTCAGCGACTCGCTCCGCCGGCACCCGAAGGTGTTCGACCAGCTCTACGTCAACCTCGTGCAGGCCGGAGAGGTCGGCGGCATCCTCGACACCATCCTCAACCGCCTCGCGATCTACAACGAAAAGGCGATCAAGCTGCGCCGGCAGGTCCGCGGCGCGATGGTGTATCCGAGCGCCGTCCTCGTCATCTTCACGCTCGTCCTCAGCATCCTCCTCGGATGGGTCATTCCGTCCTTCAAGACGATCTTCAAGGACCTCGGCGCGAGCGACGAGCTCCCCTACCTCACCCAGATCGTCATCGCGGTGTCGGAGGCGTTCATCCACTGGCTGCCGCTGATCATCCTCGTCGCGGGCGGCGCCATCACCGGCATCTACTATTCGAACAAGACGTATCGCGGTAAGAAGCTCTTCCACACGATGTGGCTGAAGGCGCCGGTCATCGGCCCCGTGCTTCGCAAGGTCGCCGTCGCGCGCTTCACGCGCACGCTGGGCACGCTGCTCTCGTCCGGTGTTCCCATCCTCGACGCGCTCGAGATCGTCGCGAAGACCGCAGGCAACGTGGTCATCGAAGAAGCGATCATGTACACGCGGTCGAAGATCTCCGAAGGTAAGAACATGGCCAGCCCGCTGCTGGAGACGAACGTCTTCCCGCCGATGGTCGTGCAGATGGTCGGCGTCGGCGAGCAGACCGGCGCGCTCGACGCGATGCTCAGCAAGATCGCCGACTTCTACGAAGAGGAGGTCGACGTCGCCGTCGCGGCCCTCACGAGCCTCATCGAGCCGATCATGATGGTCGGCATCGGCGGCACCGTCGGTGTCGTCCTCATCGCCATGTACCTCCCGATCTTCAGCATCGCCGGCAAGATCAAGGCCGACTGAGCGGCTCGGACGCGTGCCCATGCTCGAGCCGCGGGTCGAGCCGGACATCGACCTCGAATCGGTGCGCTCGGCCGATCGCGGCCCGGGTGACGATCGCCTCGCGAACCGCCTCGCATGGATCACCGGGCTTCGTCTCGGCTTCCTCACGCTGCTGCTCGTCTCGACCGCGTTCTTCTATCTGCGCGGCGCGCTCGGCGTGTATCCGCAGAGCCAGGGCATCGTCTTCTCCACCATCGGAGCCGCATATGCGCTCGCCGCGATCTACGCGACCGTCCTCCGGAGCGGCAAGCAGCTGCAGCGGCTCGCCGAGGCGCAGATCGTCCTCGACCAGCTCACGTGGACCGCGATCGTCTACGTGTCCGGCGGCGCGACGAGCGGTGCGACGTCCTTCTACGGGCTGACGTGCCTCGTCGGCGCGATCCTCATCGGCCTGCGTGGCGCTGCGATGGCCGCCGTCAGCGGCATCACCATCTTCGCGGTGCTGTGCGCAGGGTTCGCGTCGCACTCGATCCGACCGCCGCGCGATCAAGGCGCCGCCAACTACGTCGTCGACTGGGACGGCATCGTCTACCCGCTCGCGGTCAACGCGCTCGGCATCGTCGTCGTCGCGCTGCTCGCGGGCTATCTCGCGGAGCGACTGCGTCGAACCGGCGGCGCCCTTGCCGAGGCCAACGAGCGCGCGCTCGCCGCCGAACGACTCGCGCTCCTCGGCCGCGTCGCGGCCGGGCTCGCGCACGAGATCCGCAATCCGCTCGGCTCGATCTCGGGGTCGATCGAGATGCTGCGTGAGGGTGAAGGACTGAGCGACGAGGACCGACGCCTGTGCGACATCGTCCAGCGCGAAGCTGCGCGCCTCAACAACCTCGTCTCCGACATGATGGATCTCTCGGGACCGAGGAAACCCAACCCCGAGGACGTGGATGTCGCCGGCCTCGCACGTGACGTCGTCGAGCTCGCCTCCCGTTCCGACCGGAGCGGCTCCGGAGACGTCACCGTGCACTACCGCGGACCCGACGGCGCGCTGCGGGCACGCTGCGATGCCGGCCAGATGCGTCAGGTCCTCTGGAACCTCGTCCGCAACGGCGTCCAGGCGACGGGCGCCGGAACGACCGTGACGGTCTCGGTGTCCGCGGTGGGGGATCGCGTGGAGATGGCGGTCACAGACGAGGGCCCCGGCATCGCCAAGGAGGCCGCTCTCAAGATCTTCGATGCGTTTTACACGACACGCGCCGGCGGCGCTGGCATCGGACTGGCTGTGGTTCGTCGCATCATCGAAGATCACAAAGGCCTCGGCGCGACGCTCGAGGTTCGCGGTGCCGGCGCGCCCGGCGCCACGTTCGTCGTCGGCCTTGCACGCACGGACGCTCCAGCTACAAACGACCGCGACCGCGACCGCCGTGTCGCGGTCGGTGCGAACCCCGGGTCACGTTCCAAAAAAGCCGCGGAAAGCTGAACAGTTGCGGTCACTTGCCAGAGGCACTACCGGTATGAATCGAGCACATCTCCCGGACGTCCAACCCACCGACGGCACCCCCGCCATTTCCGTCTCCCGCCCAGTGCGCGTGTGAACCCCGAACGAGGCCATTTTCCGATGCGTTTCCGCCATCTTCTCTCTGCTGCTGCCCTCGCTGTCTCCTGCACGTTTCTCGCGGGAGGCGCGTCCGCGGACGTCGACTCGGCGAAGACGTTCGTGGAGCGCGAGCACGGACAGATCAAGAAGCTCGTCGAGGCGAACGCGCCCTCCGACGACGTGCGGAAGGCGATCGACAACATGGTCGACTACGACCAGCTTGCGATGCGGACGCTCGGCAAGCCGTGCCCGCCCAGCGTGCCGTCCTGCACGAACCATTGGGACGATCTGACGCCCGACCAACGCACCGAGGTCACCGGCCTGCTGCGGAAGCTCGTCGAGAAAAATTATCACAAGAACCTGAACAAGACGCGCGACTACGACATCTCGTACCGCGGCGCGAAGGATCAGGGCGACAACGTCTCGAAGATCAAGACCGAGGCGAAGAGCAAAGTGAAGCCTCGCGACCCGGCGGTGCAGGTCGACTACGTCATCCTCGGCAACGGCGACAAGTACCGGGTGATCGACATCGTCACCGAGGGGTCGAGCATGACGAAGAACTACTACGACCAGTTCCACCGCATGCTCACGACCGACGGTCAGGGCTACAAGTACCTCGTCCAGAAATTGCGCGACAAGATCGTCGCGAAGGACAAGGAAGCGGCGGCCGAGAAGAAGTAGCGCGCGGGCGTTACTGCACCGGCCGCTGGCAGATGTAGAAGCGCGCCGCCTTGCCGCCGTCGTCGGCGAACGCGAGCTGCGTATCG
>JAXDMI010000026.1:0-9708 GCA_034666145.1 Myxococcales bacterium
GCTACCTCCCGTGCCGGTCGACGAGTCCGTCGTGCCGGTCGTGGAGCCTGTGCCTGTCGTGTCGCTTCCGGACGGGCTCGGCGCGGTCGAGCTCGGCGCGCCTGTGGCGCCGGTCGAGCCCGTGCCCATCGTGCTGTCCGAGCCGGTACCGGTGGTGCCCGTGCCCATCGTGCCGCTCGGTGCGGGTGCTGTGGAGGGGGTGCCCGTGCCGTAGCCCGGGCTCGGAGCCCCGTAGCTCGGGCTCGGAGTGCTCGTGGTCTCCGTGGTGCCGTAGCCACTCTGCGTGTCGCTGCTCGTCGTGCTCGTGGCGCCCTTGTCGTCGTGGTTGCAGCCGGCGCTACCGACGAGTGCGACCGCGATGAGAGAGCCCAAAATCCGAGTACCCATGATCATTCTCCTGATGGTTGCTCCGCGACAACGACGCCGACGCCACACGGGTCAGCCAGCGCGACGGAGGAACCCCGAGTCGATGCACTGCATATGCCGCTATGCGTCGGCTTCGCCGTAGCGCTTGGAGGCGCTCTCGGTGGCGCTCACCCGAGGCGGTCGCGCTCGCGTTGCGCTCGGGGTCCGCCTTCACGACCGTGACCTCCGGCGCGATCCACTTTCCATCGCGCAGTCGACCCGTCGAGCGCACGTCGTGTGGAAAACACCCTGATTACGGCGCGAACCATGGATAGCCCAACAGGGCACTCGGATTGCAGCTTCAGCTATCCATGATTCGATATCGTCGCCATATCAAAGTATCCGCGTGCGTCGGCGCTGCGCTGGGGCTCGCCGGGAGCGCCGCTTGCTCGGCGCCGCCTTCCGAGTCGGAGGTCTCGAACAGCGAGAGCGCTCTCTCATCGTACAACGCCGATCGCGGCAACCGTCTCGCCGACCGCGCGCTGGCGCTCTGGAACGGCAGACCCTCGCGCGATCTCTGCCTTGCCGGTGTGGGCGATACGCTCGAGAGCTCGGGCGTCGTATCTCCGGCATTCCCGCGTCTGCCCGCCGCCGTCGACTTCGACAATTGGGCGCGCGCAAACCCGGGTGAGCTGGCGAGGCGCGGCTTCGAAAAGCAGACGCCCGACGTCAATCACATTCCTCGCGGGTCGATCATCACCTGGCGACCGGGACAATGCGGTTATCACGCCCAATATGGGCATATCGAGATCGTCTCCGACGCGGCGTCGACGCGCGCATGCAGCGACTACTGCGGCAACATCAAGAAGACGTGCGGAGCGCCCGGCATCTACGTCCCGGTCGGCGCGGGAGGTAGCGCGGGTGGCGGCGGAGCCGGAGGAGCGTGCGGCGTGCAAGCAGACGCGCGGCTTCATTGCGACAACAACGGTGGCGCGCCGCTCCGAGCACAGCCGATGAACGGGAGCCCCGTAGTGAACGCCCTGCGAACGACCAACAGCTGGTTCGACTGCTGGACGACCGGCGACCGCCACGCGGGCGGCAACACGACCTGGTACCACACGATCGGTGACGACAACCCCAATGCCGGCTTCGTTGCCGCGATCGACGTGAAGACGTCGGACGCGATGGATGCGAACCCGACCGCAGCCGGCGTCAGGAAGTGCGGGAACTGATCATCGGCTCTCGTCCGCAGTCGGCTCCGATGGCGTGTCGCTCTGCCGGTGAAAGGCAGAAGCGACGACGCCTTCGGTGGCCACGCCGCACGCGAGGGCGGTGACGAAGATCGCCGCGAAGATCGCGACGCGCCCCCGGAGAGCGTCGAGCGCCAGCGGCAGCATCGGAGCAGGAAGCGGGGACGCCGCGTGCAACGGAACGATGACCGTCGCCGGCGGCGCTTGCATGCCCGGCGGCGCATGCATGGCCGGCGGCTGCATCGGCGCCATCGACGGCGTCGCGCGCCGTCGCAGATCGGCCGCTGTTTGCGCCTGCTTGCGCAAGGCGTCGCCGCCGAGCTCGCGCACCCACGTGCGGAGCTCGCTCCGGCGCACCGGCTCGGATGCGAACACGCCGTCGAGAGCGTCGGCCATCTCGCGAGCCGTTGCGAAGCGATCATCCCGGCGTGCCGCGAGACCGCGCATCACGATGGCGTCGAGCGCAGCAGGAATGCCGGGGACCTCCGCGCCGGGTGGCGTGACGCTGCCTTCGAGGACCTTCGCCACCGTGTTTCCGTCGCTGCCGCCGCGGAAGAGCGGGGCGCCCACGAGGATCTCCCAGAGCACGACGGCGGCGGCGTAGACGTCGGTGCGCCGGTCCACGGAGGCGCCACGCAGCTGCTCGGGAGACATGTACGCGAGCTTGCCTTTGACGTCGCCCGCCTGCGTTCGGTGATAGCGCTGCTCGGCCTTGGCGACTCCGAAGTCGAGGATGCGCGTGACGCCGTCGCGGCCCACCAGGATGTTCTGCGGGGACACGTCGCGATGGACGATGCGGAGCGGCCGATTGTTCGCGTCGCGGGCATCGTGTGCGGCGTCCAGACCCCGCAATGTCGCGGCGATGATCGCCGCAGCGAGCCTCGCGGGAGCGCGTCCGGGATAGAGCTTCTGCATGACGACATGCAGAGGCAGCCCGGGCACGTACTCCATGACGAGCACCACCTCGGTGCCGATCACGTCGGCGCCGTACATCGTGACCACGTTGCGGTGGCGAACGCGGACGGCAATGGCCGCCTCGTCGAGCAGCATCTGCGTGAAGGATGGATCGGTCGCGAGGTGAGGATGCAGCCGCTTCACCGCAACGATGTCGTGGCGCGGATCCGCGGAGGCAGCGAGATGCACCGACGCCATGCCGCCTGATGCAATCGGGGCCGACACGATGTGCGCATCGAGCGCGCGCGGGAAGCATGCCGGGGCGACGTCGCGTTTGGAGCGGAGCGTCGGGTCGGCCTGTCGCTGACGCAGCGTGAAAGGGGGCGGGGTCGGACGCGGAGACGCCACCGTCTCCTCGAGCTGCTGATGCAACGCCAATGGGTGTGGAAATGCCTGAAATGCCTGACGCATCGAGTCTTCCCTTCGAATCGCTGGCGCGCTCAGTGGAACGTCGCGGTCATGAGCGCGACGTTGTACGGGTCCCAGGTCGACATGGTGAAGTCGATCCCGAAGGTGCCGCCGGCGTGGATCGTCACGTCCGGCAGCATGTACGTGCCGTAGAAGCCGGCGCGGTCGCAGTTGATGAGGCGCTCGCCGGTGCAGTCGAGCGAGACGCAGCAGTACTTCGCCGTGAACGCCGGATCGGAGAGCGAGGCGACGGTGATGGCGGCGCTCCAGGGTCCTTCGGGGCTGTTCGCGAAGCGAGCAACGACCTGGTTGTTGCCGGAGGTGATCTCCTGATCGAGCATCGCGAAGCGCTTGATGGCAGGGAAGTACTGCACGGAGAGCTCACCGATCCCCGACGACGCGACCACAGGTGCCGCCGTCGCGCTGTTCGCCGCGACCCAGGTCTTCGTCGTCGCGTCGAAGCGCTCGAAGCCGCCCGGCGTCTTGAGAGTGGTGAGGTGCTTGCGCGCGAGATGAACGGCGCTCTGGCGATACACCCCCGTGCCATAGAGGTAGACGTAATCGCCGTGCACCACCGGCGCGACATTGATGAAGTCGCCGTGCATCGCGCCATTGGCATCGAAGCGCTCGTCGATGCGGTAGAGGATGTTGTAATTCGGTTGTCCGGTCGTGGAAGGCGCCGTCCATCGCGCCAGATAAGAGCCTTTCATCTCGACGGTCGTGGGGGAAACGACCGTCGTGTAGAAGAGGTAAATCGACCCCTGGTAGTCGAATGCCCCGGACGGTACTTCGAAGTCTCCGGGCAAATTGGTGAACGCGTTTGCGCCGCGTGGACCGGCTGGATTGTGGATGTACTCGGATAGCGTGTGCCCGGCGGGCGGGCTCATCGATGCGGCGGCGAAGTCACGCTCGATGGAGTTGTCCAACGTGTGCCCGACGCCGCTGTTCGCAGGGCCTCCGAGGAAGCGGAGGTTCGTGCAGAGCGTGCTCGGGTCGGCGGCGACGGTCGCGTAGGGCACTGCCGAATAACCCACCGCGTCGGGTAGGGATTCGGGGCCGAACGGCCAGATTCCCTTGGAGCCCGTGCTGTCGCCGAAGAACACGAAGAGATCGTTTCCGTGGACCACGGGAATCCCGAGATCGGTCCCACGCAGGTTCGCGTGCGTCACCGGCTGATTGGCCGATGGATTGTCGAGATTGGCATTGTTGATGAGCTTGCAGCGCTCGGCCAGCGATACGAAGACCGGAGTCGGCGGCGGGCCCGCCTCGGAGGCGTCCGTCGTGGCGCTGCCGTTGCCGTCGCTGTCGCCCTCCGGCGCGACGTTCGAGCCCGCGTCTGCGGAGGCTGCCCCGTCCGCGGACGGATCGGCGTTCGGATCGGTGCCGAGCGGAGCGGTGTCGGGGATCACGCTGAGCGAACTGGCGCCGCTACAAGCGACGAACATACCGGCGAACATCGACGCCACGATCCCTGACCTCGTCATGACCTTCACTCTCTCCTCACTGCAGCTTGACGGTCACATGCGCGTTCACGGTCCAGTCGAGCGGCGGACCGAAGTCGGTGCGATGCCACTTGAGCGAGAGCGCGGGCTCGGCGGCCTTGAAGTCGCCCTCGATGACCAGCGCCGCCTGCGGGTGGTTCGTCGACGGTCCGGAGAGCTCGAGGTGACTCAGGCCCGAAGAGAGCACCGCCGCGGTCGTGAGCGCGTAGTAGTGCGTATGCGCCGGAATCGCGGTGTTGTTGCACGGGTTCGAGAGCACTTGTTCCACGGCGAGCGCCGTGACGTTCGCGGCGACGATGTCGCCGTTGGCCGCTGCCGTCACGTCGACGTTGACCTGCTGGAACGTGATTCGATAGTGGCACTCCTGGCCGCCGCCGAAGTCGACCGGAGTGGTCGACCCGAGCAGTCCCTTCCAGCGTTTCGATTGGGGGCCGGCGTCGACCGAAGCATCGCCGAAGGGAGACCCTCCGTTACCGCCGTTCCCCGCCGACGCGCTGCTGCTGGGGGCCGGCGGCAGTGTCGACGAGCTCCCGCACGTCGTCGGCAGTTGGCTCGTCGCAGCGTTCGTCGTGCCCGCTGGGTGCTTGCTCGGCGGCGCGTCCATGATGGGCGGCGGCGGGTCATCGAGGTTCGGAGTGGCACAGGCCGCGATGGCCGCGAGCGCGAGGACCGAGAGGTTGATGATCGTTCTCATGATCGACTCACTCCACCGAGCAGAGCGCGGTTGCGGACGGTGTTATCCACGTGAACAGCGGCAGGTTGATGGCCGGGTAGTAGCCGACGAAGTCGAAGCACATCTCGTCGCTGGTTCCCTCGCCGAAGGCGATGGGAGTGTCACCGGGGTTCTTCCACGTGCAGCGAGTGCGCATCACGTCGCCCGGGCCGACGCTCTTGGTGATCGGGAAATTCCCCTGCGCTTCGAAGGAGAACGCCTTCTGATCGAGGATCATGTCGGGTGTGCCGCCGCCGAGCGGAAGGCGCTCGGTCGAGAGCGCGACGCCACGCGTGTGCATGTGCGGCGACGCGTTGAACAGCTTCACGTTCGCGAACTGCAGACCGAGCGCGTAGTCGCACCGCACGGTGGTGGTGGAGCGCGGCGGAATGCTGAAGGCGGTCGAGCCGAACGCGAGAACGGCGGCGTCGTTGGGACGGAGCGTCTCGGTGGTGCAGAGCTGGTAGCCGCTGTGATCGGTACCGGTCTGCGCCTTCGCGTTGTTGTAGTGCACCTGCACGACCCAGTGCGTCGTGCCGACGTTCTCGGGGAATCCTGCGGCCGGCGGCAGCTCGAGGTTCTGGCCGCCCGGCGCCCAGCCTGCGACGAGCTGCCAGGCCGCCGAACCGAATGCCGCGCATGCAAATGGCTCGGTGCTCACCGCGGTGGTCGTCTGGAAGAGCAGGATGTGGTGGACGATCTGCTTGTTGTCGACCATCGGCGCGAGTGCGGTGATGTGACGCTTCGTCTGCAGGTTGATGTCGACCCCGAAGCACGTGTACTGATCGAGCGGGGTGCCCGGCAGCATCGTGAACGGCTTGGTCGCCTTGAGGACGGTGTCGGGCGTGCACGAGAGCGGCTGCACGCCGTCGGGAGCCGCCGCGCTCGTACACGTGGCGCCCGACGACTTCGCGCCGCCCGCGATCCAGGCATCGATGGCCGACGCGTCCTTCGCGGCGAGACGCGGCTGCGGGCTCGGCGGCATCGGTCGAGCGTCGTCGTGGATGCGGCCCTGGAGGAGCTCGTAGACCTTCTTGTTCGCGTTGGCGCCCGGGCCCGGCTTCTGCAGGTCGTCCCAGGTCACGAGCGAGGTACTGGCGCCGAACTGCGGCTGGCTCGCATGGCAGGTCTGGCAGTGCGTCTTCAGCACGGCGTCGACGTCACACGGCAGGCCGGTGGCCGCGCTCGTCACGGTCGGTCCGCCGTCCGATCCCGACACTCGACCCGGAAGGTTGGCTTCGCTGCCGGCTCCGGTCGTCGGGTCGGCTTCCTTCGTCAGCGCGTCGGTCGCTGTTCCCTGACACGCAGCAACGGTGAAGACCGTCGCGCCGATCGCGACGAGAGAGAGAACGAACGCGAAGAGGGTATCGTTCGAGCGCAGGGAACGAGTGGACATTCCTGCATGATGAGCAGTCGTCGTGCCAGAGAGCTCCGGCGGGTGGTGCCGACACGATCCGGCTGAAAATCAGGCCTTTACGGGTAGCGTGTGGCGGTAGCTCCAGTTGCCGACACGCGGAGGCGAGGGCATCGGCTGGTCACGCGTGTGACCCCGCGTGACCTTTGTTTCGACGGGGCTACGTGCTTCCCTTTGGAGTTGGCGGTGCGTCACCTCTGCGCGCTGGTGGCTCTGTCCAGCATGCTCGGCGCGTGTGGCGCCCTCATCGGCATCGAGGACATCAGCGCCGACACGGTCGCCACGACGCCCGACGGCGGGAAGATCCCCGAGACCGGCCTGCCGCTCCCAGACGCGGGACTCGATGGCTCCATGCCGGTCGTCGACAGTGGCGGACCGGTCGCCGACGGCGCGACGCCGAAGAAGCGCGTGTTCGTGACGTCGACACCAACGACAGCAAAGCTCGCGAACCACCCCGGCGTCGACGGTGCCGACACGCTCTGCACGAACGCCGCGGCCAGTGCCGGGCTGACGCTGAACGGGCGGGTCTGGCGTGCGTGGATGAGCGGCAACGGCAAGAACGCCATCGATCGCATCACCTACGACGGCCCCTACTTCACGCTCACCGACCGACAGATCGTCGCAAACCGAGCGCAGCTCACCTCCGGGTTCCTCGACGGGCCGATCGACATCACGGAGAACAAGGTGACGCTGACCGGCAACGAGCCGTACGCGTGGACCGGTACCCTGGCCAACGGGCAGGGATCGATCACCTGCAACGACTGGACGTTCGACGTCGTATCGCCCACGGTTTACGGCATTGCGGGCACCATCACCGAGTCCACCAACGGCAAATGGACGAACAACGGGGGTCCCGGAGGCGGGTTTCCGGGCTACGGATGCCAGCTCAACGCCCACCTCTATTGTTTCGAGATGTAGTCGTTTCGAGATCTCGTCGTTTCGAGACCTAGTCGCGCGTGGGGGTGAGGCCCGGCGCTGGACACGCGTGTGACCTTTGTTCGAGCGAGCCGTACGTGCCACTCTCTGGAGATGTCCGCGCGTCACGTCTTCGTTCTCCTCGGTGTGTCGAGCATGCTCGGCGCGTGCGGCGCGCTCATCGGCATCCAGGACATCGGCGTCGACGGCGTTGCGACGAAGCCACATGACGGCGGGATTGACGCCGACGCCGGAGTGCAACCCGTAGAGATGATTGCCGAGGGTGGAGTGCCCGACGTCTACATTCCCCCTCCGCAGATGCTCGAGGCTGGAACGGCGAGCCGGCGTGTTTTTCTAACGTCGATGCTGTGGAGAGGCGGCAGTCTCGGGGGCGTATCCGGCGCCACCACGCTCTGCAATAGCGCGGCGAGCTCGACGAAGCCGCCGTTGGGTGGCAGTTGGGTTCCGTGGATCAGCGACCAGAGCATGAACGCGCCCGAGCGACTCAGCTGGCCTGGGCCCTACGTCACGGTGAACAACGTACTGGTTGCTCAGCACAAGACGGACCTCACGAACCCGACCGCGACTCTCGCATATCCGATCAACATCCAGGAGAACGGGGTGCAACTGCAGGACGACAAGCCGTTCGTCTGGACCGGCACCCACGGCGACGGGCAGGGCTCTGCCAACTGCGGCAATTGGACGAACATGGGCCCCGGGCAAATCGGCACGCTCGGCGCGTTCAATCAGACGACCAACCCCAAATGGACGGATCTCGGCGGACAGCCGTTCACGCTCTACGGCGCGTACGACTGCAACAACCTCGCGCACCTCTACTGCTTCGAGCAGATGTGATTTGCGACCCGCACCGTCAACGATCACAACCGCAGCGTAGCCACGAGACCACCGCCCGCGTGATCGAAGGTCGGCGCCAACGACACGCTCTTTCCCGGCGCCGTGAGGTGGAGCACGATGCCCGTGATCAGCGCGGCCCCACCGACCGCGACGCCGATCGTGCTCACGACGCCGAAGGTCGACGCCCTACTCACGTCGCTTGCGTGCGCCGCGCGCTGCGCTTCGTTCGGGCAGCGTGCATTCGGACACGCGGACGTGACCGATGACCAGGTGGTCAGGGCGAACGCACCGAAGAGGAGCCCACCGGCGAGCACGACGCCTCCGCCGATCTCGAGGCCGAGCGCCACGGTGCTCCGAGAGCTTCCGTTCTCGGGAACGACCGGGGGAGGCGACGTATCGGCACCGCCGCCGGGCGCCGGCTCGAGCGCGGGCACACGAATCGTATGACTCTCGCCCTCGGCGAGCCGGACGTTCGTCTGCCAGGGCGTCCGGCCGGTCGCGTTCACGGTGATGGTCTGCGGGCCGGGATCGACGGGGATCGTCGCGTTGAACTCGGCGGCCTCGACCTTCGTGTCGTTCCGTTTGACGACGAGCCCGGGATAGCTCGCCTCCACCACGATGACGAGGCGCGCGTAGAGCGGCTCCACGCGAGCGGCTGCCTCGTGCGCGTCCTTCGCACGAGGGTCGTTGAGTCTGCGCGCGAGCGCCTCCGCTTGTGAATCTGCCACCCACGCGCTCGCGAACTTCTTGAGGTGCTCGTTGCAATCGCCGAGGTTGAGCAGCGTGCCGACCTTGTGCTCGATCGCGTCACTGCGCGCGAAGCGATCGCATGCTTCTTCGTAGCGTCCCTGGCTGGCGAGGGCGCGGCCCTCGTTGAACAGCGAGAGCGCGGTGCCGGACTGAGCGCGTGCGGCCGTCGTCACCGTCACGGAGGCGAGCATGCCGGCAAGGAGCAGCGCGGCGCTTCGGACGCGAGTCAAGGAACGCTCATCGGATCGAACGGCTTCGGCTTCGGCTTCGCCTTCTGCTTCGGCGGCTTCGGTCGCGACGACGAAGACGACGCGGTCGGGCTGGAACCGAGCTCGATCACCGGCGACGGCTCGTCATCCGCGCTGGTCGCAGTGGCCGTGGTGGCCGCGGTGGGCACGCTGGGGAGAGCGGGCATGTCGATCGACGATGGAGGCGGCGCAGAGATCGGGGCGATCGTCGTCGATGACGACCTCGGTGACGCGACATTGCGCTCGTCCGACCGCAGGCGAACGAACAGTCCTGCGAGTATGAAAGCGCCGGCGAGCGCGAACGCCGGCACGAGCACGTTTCTGTGCCTCGGCACAGGCACGATCGTGGACGTGC
>JAXDMI010000027.1:0-6579 GCA_034666145.1 Myxococcales bacterium
CGACAGGAGCGAGAAGAGGAGCGCGCCGATGCCGATGGCCGAGACGACACAGCACCGCTGCCAGAGGTGGGACTGAAAGAGCTCCAGCGCTTCGAGCAGGACTGGCAGCAACGAAAGAAAGACCGACGCCACCGCGGAAGTGACGAGGTTGCGCACCCGAAACGAGATGACCTCGTTGGAGGCAATGGCTGCGCCCCGGTCGATGGACGTGACGATTCCAGCGAACCCGGCCAGTGCAACGGCGGCCGCAAGGAAGCCCAGCAACACGGCAATGTCGTTTCCGGTCATGGGGGCGTGCGCGTGGAGCGTAGACGAAGCTGGCGCCGGACGTCACCGACCTTGGGATCGATCATGAGCATGCGCAGCTCTTCGGGCGTGCGCCGGTAGGGGAGCGACGTGAGCATCACGTTGAGACCCACGCTCGACGTGCCGCTGCCCGTGGTGCGTCGCTATCCGCAAAGCACGGCTGCCGCTGGGCTGACGGCGGATACGCGTGACCCGGTGGGGCCGGCGGGCACGCGGCCGGAGTAACACGATGATGCGCCGGCTCGATCAGTGCTCCTTCTTCCTTTGGCTTGCTGCAAGCGAGCAACGTAACGACAACGGCGATCGAGCTGGGCGCGCTGACCGCATCCTGGCCTACTTGGCGGCGATCTGGTTGATGAGGCCGTAGGCGCCGTATTCGATCATGTACGGCAGCGCGTAGTCGGGGAGCTCCTGCGCGGCGAGCGCAGCGATCTTCTTGTAGTGCGCCCCGGCGTTGGGGCCGGAGAGCTCGGATCTCGCAGCACCAAGGCCGTCCACGTACTTCGTGATGAGCGCGTCCATGCGATCGAGATACGCCTGCTCTGCGTTCACGGCGTCGTCGACGAGGGCGGTCTGTCCGCGGCCGCCGTAGACGGTCGCGCCCTTGAACGAACGCAGCTCGTCGAGCGCCAGCTTCCACGACGCGATGTCGGGAACGGGCTTGCCGTCGATGATCCCGCCTTCGAGCCACGCGTGCGCTTGGTGGTGGACGAGATCGCCGACCACGAGCGCGTTCATCTGCGAAATGAAGGCCACGGTCTGCGTCGTCGAGACTCCCGAATGGGCGAGCTCGTGGAGCCCTACTTTGATCGCTCCGTCGAGCGGAAGCTCGTAGTCGCCGGTGAAGGTGAGATCGATCTTCGCCTGCGCCGGGTATGTCGCTTCGGTGAAGCTCTTTGCGACGTTCACGAAGTAGTACTTCTTGTAGGCGTGCACGCCGGGGATGGCCTTGGCCGTGCTCTCGCTCGCGATGACCTTCGCGCCGAGCGCCTGGAAGGCCGATGCCCCATTGAACTTGTCGGGGTTCGGGTGCGTCACGACCACGAACCGGATCGGGCTCTTCGTCTTCGCGCGGATCTCGGCGATGAGCGCGTTCGCGTAGCCCTCCGTGAACTGTGCATCGAACACGACCACCTCGCGACCGGTGTCGACCCAGAACGAGTGCGTGTCGAAGCCCGCCGAATCCGAGGTGAACGTGCCGAGCGACTGCCGCGCATTCATCGAGACCTCCGCGGAGGTGGCATCCGCGGGAGGCGTGCCGGGCTGGGCGTCGGCACATGCCGAAGCGGTGGAGGCGAGGAGAAGGAGAGCGAGAGCCGTGATGTGTGAGCGCATGGTGTTCCCTTTCACGAGCTCACCTTGCTGCCGTTTTCGTTGTCCGACTCGCCGTGATACGACAATGAATAGGCTAAAACGGACATGAAGCGCCCGCCGCCTCTGGAAACGCCTCGGATCGACCCCGATGCCGGGCCGCGCGCGGCGTTCGTGCTCGACGCGAGCCATCGGTCGACCGCCGGCCATTCACACTCGCATCGTCGCGCGCAGCTCGTTCACGCGGCAGAAGGCGTTCTCATCGTGACCACGCCACAAGGGCGATGGGTGGTCCCGCCGCAGCGCGCGGTCTGGGTACCTGCGCGGACGGTGCATTCGGTGGCTTCACGTCGCGCGTTTCGTCTTCTCACGCTCTACGTCGAGCCCGACGCCGCGCCGCTGCCTGCGGCGTGCCGCGTCGTTGCCGTGGATGCCTTGGTCGCCGAGCTGCTCGCAGCCGCCGCGGCGTTCGGCGCGGACTATCCCGCGGGGAGCGCCGAGGACCGTCTCGTGCGCGTCATCCTCGATCGCTTGCCGGCGCTCGCGGTCGCGCCGCTCCTCCACTTGCCCGAGCCACGAAGCGCTCAGCTCGAGCGCATCGCGAGCGCGCTCACGAAGAATCCTGCCGACGGCCGGACGCTCGACGCATGGGCGGCGAGCGTGGGAATGACGACACGTACGGCCGCGCGCCGTTTCGTCGCGGAGACGAACATGACGTTCGGGCGGTGGCGGCAGCAGCTTCGCTTGCTCGCCGCGCTCGAGCGCCTCGGCGCGGGCGAGAGCGTGACCTCGGTCGCGTTCGAGGTCGGCTACGAGGATGTGTCGTCCTTCATCAGCGCCTTCAAGGCCGCGATGGGCGAGACGCCCGCGCGTTACTTCACGCGTCGTCCGAAACGCAATGACGTTGTCGTGGAATGCCGTTACGGTGCCTAATGAGCCAGCTTATCTTCGGCGTCGCCGCCGTCGCCGCCCTCACGGGTGCTGTCGTGTTCGGATGCGGAACGGATACGCCTGGTACGGACGCGGCGACCGATGTGAAGGACGGCGGCACGGATGTGGTGGAGTCGTTCGTTGTCGGGGGCAAGGTGTCGGGCCTGCTCGGCACCGGCATGGTGCTGCAGAACAACGAGGGCGACAGTCTCCCCGTGAGCGCGAACGGAACGTTCGTGTTCCCGACGAAGGTGGCGGTGGGCAAGAGCTTCGCGGTCACCGTGAAGAGCTCGCCGACCGCCCCGTCACAGAAGTGCGAAGTCACGGGCGGGACGGGTACCGTCGCGACGGGCAACGTCACCACGGTCGTCGTCAATTGCACGACCGGCAAATTCACGGTGGGAGGCTCGGTGACGGGTCTCGCCGGCTCGGGGCTCGTGCTTCAAAACAACGCGGGTGACGACATCACCGTGGGGGCCACGGGGACCTTCGCGTTCCCGACAGCGCTGACCGATGGCACGGACTACGCCGTCACCGTGAAGACGCAGCCGACGAACCTCGCTCAGACATGCACGGTGGCGGCGGGGGCGAGCGGTAAGGTCGCTTCGGCGAACGTGACCGGCGTGTCTGTCGTGTGCGTGACCAAGGACTTCAAAGTTGGTGGCACGATCACTGGGCTCATTGGCAAAGGACTCGTTCTGCAAAACAACGGAGGAGACAGTTTCACGGCGCTCGCCGATGGAAAGTTCGACTTCTCCACTTCTCAGAAGGACGGGACGGACTTCGTGGTGACCGTCAAAACCGACCCGAGCAGCCCCGAGCAGACGTGTCTCGTAGGAGGCGGAACGGGCAAGCTCGCCGGCGGCAATGTCGCGAGCGTCGCGGTGAATTGCTCCACGAAGGCGTATGCCGTCGGCGGCTCGATCTCCGGTCTCGCGGGGGCAGGACTGGTCCTCCAGAACAACGGGGGCGACGACCTCGTCGTCAACGCGAACGGTACCTTCGCCTTCGCCAAGCCGGTCGAAGATCTCGGACCGTATCTGGTGACGGTGAAGGCGCAACCCACCAACAAGTGGCAGACCTGCGCGGTGACGAACGAGATGGGCAACGTGGCGGGCGCTGCGGTGTCGAGCGTCCAGGTAACGTGCACGACGAACACCTACGCCGTCTCGGGCAAGGTCTCGGGTCTTGCGGGAGCGGGCCTCGTTCTCCAGAACAACGCCGGCAACGATCTCGCCGTGGGCGCCGATGGCGACTTCGAATTCGTGGCCCCGGTCTCGAGCGGCGCGGGATTCGTCGTTTCGGTGCTCACCAATCCAAAGAACAAGAGCCAGACCTGCACCGTGACGAACGGTACAGGCACCATCGCCGGCGCGAAGATCACCAACGTCTCGGTGGCCTGCGTCACGAACAAGTACACGGTGAGCGGGACCATCACCGGCCTCACGGCCGCCGGCCTCGCGCTCACCAACAACGGGGCCGACGATCTCGTTGTTCCGCTCGGAGCGACGACGTTCACCTTCGCGACGTCCATCGCGAGCGGCAGCGCTTATACCGTCGCGGTGAAGACCCAGCCCGCGCTGCGCTTCTGCAACGTCAACGTCACGAGCGGAACGGGCACCGTCGGCGGGGCGAACGTCACCAACGTCGCGATCGCGTGCACCAATATTTGCAATACGGTGAACGGTGTTCGCTGGTGCAGAGACGTGCAATTGACGCGCAGCTGCAACACGCTTTGCACCGGGCTCGGATATGGCAATCCGACATTGTCGAACGCCGCCTGGTTCGCGGCCCAAGATACGGATGGCGAGTGTCAGCAAATCGCGACGGCATTTGGTATCGCCCCGACGCCCCTGGCGCCCTGGACGTACGGATGCGCCGGAATCTACCAGGGGCAACTCTACTGCTCGAGCTACGCGGGGTGCCCGGCGGAGCATCGAATCCAGACGGAGGTCGGGTCATACGCGGTTTGCCCCTGCCAGTGAGCTGACGTCGCTCGGAATGGCGGCGAGAGCTTCGCGGGCGTACGGCCGACTTCCGTGGTGCCGGTGCGGGGTCCGCTCTTTTCGCCGCCTGCTCGGAGCGTAGGTGAATCAAGCGAGTCTTCGGCGTGGCTGGGGGTCGCGGCGCGGTGGCCTGAGCCTACCCCGGCATCGGTATGGCTATCGAGACGTAGTTGCCGGCGCTCCACGGACCGCAGTCGCTCGCCGAGCGCAGATACGCGACCGAGGTCGCCCTCGGCGCGCCGACGGCGAAGTTCCGTCGGGAGACAGCGTCAGCGTTGCGCGGCCACACATGACGATCACGTAGTGCGCTTCACGAACGGCCTGTAGGGCGAAACGCGTCCTCACCGGCATTTCGAGAGTCCGCGGTCGGTCTTCGCGAGGTCAGCCGTCGCGGTGCACCTGCGGCCCCGCCGTACGGAGACGCTTGCACGCAACGTGCGTACACGCAGGGTCTCAAGTGCATCATACATGCATATCGAGAACGCGCGTTGCAGCTCGAGCGCGCCATGAACCATCGCACCCTCCTCTCGGCTATCCCCCTGTTCATTGCGGCAACGAGCGGTTGTCTCGACGGCCCCATTTGCTCTGACGACGAGGTGATCGTTTACGGAAATTCGGGTCAGGGCTTCTGCATGCACCCCACGCACGGGTACACGAGCAGCACGCCGCCGCCGACCGCGCCCACACATGCTCCCAGCTCGCCGTCGCAGACAGCTACGCCTGTGGCGACCACGGATGGCGCCGACGCGAGCACCCCGGGCAGCGCGGCGCCCGACTCCAGCACGTCGCCGCCTTCGAGCGGCGATGCGTGCGGCGCTCACGGCGCGCAGGGCGACAGCGTGCGCGTCGTCGACAAGAGCGATCCTGTTCCGGCCCTGAACGACGTCGCGCCGAACGTCGCAGACGGCACGTACTCGCTCGTGCAGGCCACGTTCTTCCGTACCGGCCAGGCGGCGAGCGCGGTCCGGTCGGTGCGAGCCGCACTCGAAGTGCACGGTCCGACGCTCGCCCTGTCGGCGCAGGACACATCGCTCACGGGCCTTCCGAGCGAATCGCTCTCCTTGCTCGTGGGGTCGGGCGCGGTCACGAAGACGTGCGAATCGGTGCACGGCACGGTCGCGGCGTGGTTCTTCCCGTTCGCCGTGGGCGGCTCGGCCGTCACGCACATGGAGTACGACGGCGCGGGCGGCTTCTTGCGGATCATCGTCGCTCGCGCGGACGGCGCTACCGAGCTCGTTTTCGCGAAGTGACACGGCGCTCAGCGCGTCGGGGAAGGCAGCTCGCCCGGCGCGCGTAACACGATCGTCGCGCTCGGCGTCGAGCGGAATGTAGGCGCCCGCGTCACCGCGCCGCGGGCCGCAGCACGGGGACGGCGCGTTATGCTGCGGGGCATGGCGAAGGCGAAGGCGCAGGCGCAGGCGAAGGCGAAGGCGAAAGCGCAGCGGCCTTCGTGGTTCGGCCCCGACGACACAGCCGCGTGTGTGACGCTCGAGCGGGACGTGCGCGCCGTCCACGCGTGGGGCGATCCAACGCACCCGCTCTTTCAGGAGTACGTCGCACGCGAGCATCTCGACGGGGGCATGCCCGTCATCGAGCTTCATCGGGACCACGGGATTCCGCTTTCGGCGGTCCGTCGCTGGATCGCGACCTTCGAGGTGGGCGGTCGCCCCGCGCTCACGCGCGCGGCCGGTGAGGCGAACGCGAAGGCGGCGAAGCGGAAGGCCGCGTTCGCCGCGAAGGGCGCGAAGCCCGAGGAGCTCGAGGCGCTTCGCAAGATGATCGCGTCGCGGGACGTCGCCGAGCAGCGGAAGGCCTACGCGGCGATCCAGAAGCGATCGCTCACTGCGCTCGTGCCGGAGATCGTCGGCGAAGTGCGTCGGAAGGACAGGGCCAAGGGAGCGTGGTCGATCCAGGACGAGCTCGAGCTGCTCTCGGCGATCGGCGCGAAGGAGGCGCTGCACGAGCTGTGGACCTCGAAGATGAAGATCATGCGCGGCTACGGGGGCTGGATGTCGGGTCTGCTCCG
>JAXDMI010000028.1:0-14362 GCA_034666145.1 Myxococcales bacterium
CTTTCGCGCGCCCCCGTGTCATCTCCGGAAAGTCGACCAGCGTCTTCTCGTAGATCTTGCTCGCGATCCTCTCCTCGAGACCCGGCACGAGCCGGAACAGCGCCACGCCGATGCGGTTGTGCTTCGGCAGCACGATGATCGAGCGGTTGCGTGCGATCTCGTCGAGCGCCTGCGCGCCGAACACCGTCACGTCACCAGGATGGAAGCGCGCCCACCACGCGAGCTTGCGTTCGTCGCTCATCTCGTAGATCGAGCGGCCGATCGAGCCGCCCGTGAGAAGCGGCGTCTTCACCGCGCCGGGACAGAGCGCGCTCACGCGGACGCCATGACGCGCCGCTTCGATGCGCATCGACTTCGAGAGGCCAACGACGAAGTGCTTCGTCGCGACGTAGACCGAGAGGAACGGCGAGCCGACGAGCCCTGCCATCGACGCGGTGTTCACGAGATGGCCGTAGCCCTGCGCGATCAGCCGCGGATACGCCGCGCGCACCACGTTGACCACGCCGCCTACGTTGATGTCGATGGTGAGGTCCCAGTCGCGCTTCTCGAGGAGCTCGGTCTCGCCCATCACGCCGGTGCCGGCATTGTTGAAGACGTAGTCGATGCGGCCCGACGCTCGCTGCACGTCCGCGAACAACCGCTCCACCGCCTCGTCGTCGCGCACGTCGAGCGGCACGACGGTGGCGCGCGAGCCGAGCGAACGGATCTCCTCCGCGGTCGCTTCTGCGAGGTCGTTCTGGAGATCGGCGATGACGACCTCGCCGGCGCCGCGTCGCGCCAGCTCGAGGCCCATCGCGCGTCCGATGCCCGAGGCGCCTCCGGTGATGATCGACACTGAGCCCTGGTACGTGCGGATTCCCCCGGTCGTCATCGCTTCCCCTCCGTCGTGGTCGTGGTCGCCATCACCTCGCGCTCGAGGATGTCGAGCGGGAGCGGCCCTGAACGTAGCACCGCCTCGTGGAACGCCTTGAGATCGAACCGCGCGCCGTGCTCCGCGGTCTTCTTCTTCCGCAGGTCCTTGATCCGCAGCTCGCCGATCTTGTACGCGAGCGCTTGCCCCGGCCACACGATGTAGCGATCGACCTCGTTCACGACGTCGAGCTCGGACTTCGCTGCGTTCTCCATGAAGAAGTCGATCGCGCGCTGCCGGTCCCACTTCAGCTGATGGATGCCGGTGTCGACGACGAGCCGGACCGCGCGCCACATCTCGTACGTGAGCTGTCCGAACTTCGCGTACGGATCCTCGTAGAGGCCCATCTCCTCGCCGAGCGTCTCGGCGTAGAGGCCCCAGCCCTCGACGAAAGCGCTGTAATCGCCGTGCCTGCGGAATTGGGGAATGCCCTCCTCTTCCATCGCGAGCGCGATCTGGAGGTGATGGCCGGGCACCGACTCGTGGAGCGTCAGCGACGTCATCTCCCATTTCGGACGCGCCTCCGGCTTGTAGAGGTTCACGAAGAACGAGCCGGCGCGTGTGCCGTCCGCCGAGGGCTCGCGGTAATACGCGGTGGTGGTGTCGGGCGCGACCGCGTCCGGGATCGGGAGCACTCCGTAGGGCGTGCGCGGCAAGCGGCGGAAGACCTTCACGAGCTGCGGGTCGACGCGCTTCGCGAGCGCGCGATAGCCGACGAGCAGCTCGGGACCGTCCTTGTAGAAGAACCGCGGATCGGTGCGCAGGAACGTGAAGAAGTCCTTCAGCGAGCCGCTGAACCCCGCGCGCGTCTTCACGGCCTCCATCTCGCCGCGGATGCGCGTCACCTCGCGAAGCCCAGTGGCGTGGATCTGATCGGGCGTGAGCTGCGTCGTCGTGTGCTGCCGCGCCGTGAACGCGTAGAGCGCCGGTCCGTTGGGGAGGTCCCATGCGCCGACCGTCTCGCGGCACGCGGGCAGGTATTTCTCGACGAAGAACGCGCGCAGCTTCACGAACGCCGGCACCACGCTCGACGTCACGAGGCGCTTCGCATCGGCCGTGAGCCTCTCGCGATCGGCAGCCGGAAGCCCGGCGTCCGTCTTCTTGAACGGCGCGTAGAACGGGCTCTTCGCGGGATCGCTCACGATCTGCGCGTCGATCTGCGCGACCACGCGTTGCATCGCGATCTTGGGATGGACCATCCGGGCGCGGATGGCCTCGGTGAGCACCTCGATGGTCTGATCCATGTACGCGGGGAACGCGGCGAGGCGCGCGTTCCAGTCGGCGTAGCTCTTCACCGACGCGAACGGCAGCTCGTCGGCGAGCTCGTCGGCGGTCTGGATCCCGCCGCGCTGGTTCAGCGGGAACAAGTAGAGGCGGAAGGGCTGGCCGAGGACCGCTGTCTCGTACTTGTAACGAAACACGTCGTAGCTGAGGGCGTCGCTCGGCGAGAGCTCGGAGCGCTCGATGCGGTTGATCTTCTGGAAGACCTCGCGCTCGTGCGCTTCGCGACGGGCTTGCGCGGCGAGACTGACGTCGTCCCACTTCGTGTCGTAGCGCCGGTCGCCGATGCTCGATGCCCAGATGGGCGACTCCGCGAGGTCGTGCTCCCACTCCTCGTCGAACAGCGCATGGAGCGCGCGCGTGACGGCGTTCGCGCTCGGAGCCGCGGGCGTGTTCTGGGACGTCGGTTTGACGCAGGCGGTCGAGACCGCGACGGCCGCGATCACCATGAAACCCCGTAAAATACCGCGCATCCTGGTTCGCACGGGCACGAGCATGCCTCGTCCTCCGCCTGGCCCGCAACGGAGATGATGCTAATGTCCGCGCCGATGTCCGACGCACCGGTCCGCAGCACGCCACTCCCCGGTTCTCCTTCTGCTCGCTTCCTCGTCATGGGCTGCGGCGCCATCGGAGGCGTCGTCACGGGCTCGCTCGCGGAGAGCGGGCAAGACGTCACGGCGGTCACGACCAACGACGGCATCCACGCGGCGCTGGCCGATCGCGGGCTCAAGCTCGTCGGCGAAGGCGCGCCGCGACACGTTCGTGCGCCCGTCGCGCTGGGCGTGTCGACGCTCGGTGCGCAGACGTTCGACTACGTCATTCTCGCGACGCAGCCACCGCAGGTCGAAGAGGCCGCGCGCATGGCAGCTCCTCTCCTCGCGGAGGGCGGCGCGATGGTGTGCCTTCAGAACGGTCTCTGCGAGGAGCGCGTCGCGAAGATCGTCGGCGACGACCGCGTCATCGGCGGCATCGTCGCGTGGGGCGCCACCATGCCCGAGCCCGGGCTCTACGAACGCACCGCCGCCGGCGGCTTCACGCTCGGTCGCATGGATGGTCGCGCGCTCGGCCCCGCCCACGATCCGCTGACGCGCGCGCTCGAGGCCATCGGTCCCGTCGAGACCACCGACAACCTGCGCGGCAAGCGCTGGAGCAAGCTCGCCATCAACTGCGCGATCTCCTCGCTCGGCACCGTCGGCGGTGACCGCCTCGGCGCGCTGATGCCTCATCGCTTCGTGCGCCGACTCGCGCTCGAGATCATGACCGAGGTCACGCAGGTCGCGCGCAAGGAGAGCGTCCGGCTCGAGAAGGTGTCGGGCACCATCGACCTCTCGTGGATCGCGCTCGACGAGGCAGAGCGCGCGACGGCGGGCTCGCCCAGCCTCGTCGCGAAGCACGGCCTCCTCCTCGCGGTGGGCTTTCGCTACCGCCGCATGAAGAGCTCGATGCTCTCCGCGATCGAGCGCGGTCGTACGCCCGCGGTCGACTTCCTCAACGGCGAGGTCATCGATCGCGCACGCAAGCACGGCGTCGCGGTGCCGGTGAACGAGGCCATCCGTGCTGCGGTGTGGTCGATCTCCGAGGGCAAGAGCAAGCCTGGTGTCGCGCTCCTGAAGGAGCTCTACGAGGCCACGGGCCCGCACGGCGCCTGACGTCACGTCCAACGTCGTGGAGCGCAGCCGGCGTCGCTGTCGACGATCGTCGACACGGACCTCTCGGTCGAAAACGCTGGTGAGCCTATTTTCTAGGCAGATCGACGCATGGACCGACGCGGCATGGTCTCTGCTTTGCTGGCGCAAATGTTCCATGCCGTGATCGTCGGGATCAATCACTACGCCGACGAAAAAATCCGCGACCTCGAGTTTGCGCGCGCCGACGCGGAAGCGCTCGCCGCGCTGCTCAACGAACGCGTCGACGGCAGCCGACAAGTCACGCTGCTCGTCGACGAGCGAGCGACGAAGTCGCGCATCGCCCGCGTGATGACCGACGAGCTCCCGCGCCTCGTCGGGAAGGACGACGATCTGCTCGTGTACTTCGCAGGTCACGGTAGTCCCGAGGTCGACGCATCGTGCGGCGAGCCCTCGATTCACGCGGTCACGTTCGATACGGACTACAAACGCCTCGGCGCTACGGCGATCAACCTGGTGTCCGAGCTCGCAGCGTGGGTTCGCCGCATCGACGCGCGCAGCATCACCGTGGTGCTCGATGCATCATTCAACGGCGCCGCTGGCGGTCGCACCTTCGAGGGACCGGGGCTGTGGAGCGGACCGCGTGTCCGGCGCCTCGATCGCGTGTCGCTCAACCGGCTCGCGTTCGGTAGCCGTGCGGCGCTGCTCACGGCGTGCAGCGACAAGGAAGGGGCGAACGAGGAGGCTGCGTATCGTCACGGCGTCTTCACGCATCACCTCCTCGACGTCCTCGCTCGGGCCCCGGTCGGAGCCGTGAGCCTGGGATCGGTCCACGAGACCGTGGCCGGCGCCGTACAGTTCGCGACGAACGGCGCACAAAACCCGGCACTTCATGGGAGCCGAGCCAGCCTCCCGACGCTGCGCCTGGCGGCCCCCGCCGTTGCGAGGGCGGCCAGCTGAGCGGCGCCACCGACCACCACGCCGACCGGACGGGAGAGCGCTCAGGCCCGCTCCGTGGGTGTCCAATTTTTTGGACACGAGTGTCGACGGCACTCGACACGTGTCATCCAGTTGCGTCCTGTTGTCGAAACACCGGCCCGCGTACGCTGGCGAAGTGACAGTTCCGCCGCAGCGAAGTCTCGAGGTCGAGGCCGCATCGCTCAAGGCCGAGCGAGACCTCTACCGCAAGCTCTTGGATCTCGGTGCGAAGGACGACCTCGAGGCGTTCCTCCACGAAGCGCTCGCGCTCATCCTCCAGACCAGCACGGCCACGCGGGGCTACATCGAGCTCCGCGACGAGGCGTGCCCGAACGAACGCGGCCTGTGGTGGATCGCCACGGGTCTGTCCGAGGCCGACGTCGCCGAGACGCGCGCCGCCATCTCGCGCGGCGTCGTCGCCGAGGCGATCGCGACCGGCCGCACCATCGTGAGCGCGTCTGCGATCGACGATCCGCGCTTCGACAGCCTCGAGAGCGTAAAGGCGAATCGCATCGAGGCGGTGCTCTGCGCGCCCATCGGCTCCGATCCACCGTTCGGTGTCGTGTACCTCCAGGACCGACGCGATCCCGGGCCGTTCACCGAGGAGGATCGCGTGCGCGCCGAGCTCTTCGCGAACCATCTCGCGCCGCTCGCCGATCGCCTCCTTCTTCGAAAGCGCGAACGCGATGCGCACGATCCCACCCGCCCGTATCGCGCGGCGTTGCAGCTCGGCGCCTTCGCGGGACGCAGTGACGTCATCGCGCGGCTGCTGCGCGACATCGCGGCGGCGGCGCCGCGGAAGATCGCCATCCTCCTCACCGGTCCGTCGGGCACGGGCAAGACGCACCTCGCAAGGATCATCCACACGAACAGCCCGCGCAGCGCGCAGCCGTTCATCGAGGTGAGCTGCGCGACGCTGCCCGAGACGCTCGTCGAGAGCGAGCTCTTCGGCGCCATGCCCGGCGCGCACTCCACGGCGACGCATCGCATCCTCGGCAAGGTCGCCGCTGCCGAAGGCGGAACGCTGTTCCTCGACGAGATCGACGCGCTCTCGGCGAGCGCGCAGTCGAAGCTCCTCCAGCTCCTGCAGTCGTTCGAATATTTTCCGCTCGGCGCCACGAAGTCCGAGCGCGCAGACGTGCGCATCATCGCGGCCACCAACGTCGACCTCAAGGCGGCAGTGGAGCGGCGCACCTTCCGCGAAGACCTGTTCTATCGCCTCGAGATCCTGCCTATCCGCGTGCCGTCGCTCGCGGCGCGCCCCGAGGACATCCACGATCTCGTCATGCTGTTCGTGACGCGCGCATGCGAACAGCACGCGCTCTTGCCGCTCTCCATCTCGCGTGCCGCCGTTCGTGCGGCGGAGACCGCGGATTGGCCGGGCAACGTGCGGCAGCTCGAGAACTCCATCGAAGCGGCGGTGATCCGCGCCGCCGGCGAGGGGGCGACGCACATCGAGACGCGCCACGTCTTTCCCGACGCGACGTCCGCCGAGCCGGAGGCCACCACCAGCTTCCAGGCCGCCACGCGTCGCTTCCAGGGCCAGCTCGTGCTGCGCACCCTCGAAGAGACGGGATGGAACGTCGTCGAAGCAGCACGCCGTCTCGAAGTGACTCGATCGCATGTTTACAACTTGATCCGCGCGCATGGCCTGGAGCGCGCTTCGAAGGGACCGACCAACGGATGAGCGCACGCAATATCGACGAAGTGATCGACGGGCTCGACGCCATCATCGCCAGTGCCGTCACGAACGGCGATCGCATCGGATACTTCGCAGCGCTCTACCGCCGCGTGACCGCCGAGGTCCGGAAAGGCATCCGCAGCGGCGCCTTCCTCGACGCCGACCGCATGAACCGGCTCGATACGCGCTTCGCCAATCGCTACCTCGACGCCGTCGATGCGTATCGCGCGGGGCGACCGGTGAGCGATTCCTGGAAGATCTCGCTCGACGCGTGCAAGGAGCGCGACCCGACCATCCTCCAGCATCTCTACTCCGGTCTCAGCGCGCACCTGCTGCTCGATCTCTCCGTCGCGACGGCGGAGACATGCCCCGGACCGCGCATCGCCGACATCCGCGGTGACTTCGATCACATCAGCCAGATCGTCGGTGGCCTCATGCTCGAGGTCGACACGGTCATCGGCCAGGTCTCGCCGTGGATCGGGCTCCTCGATCGCATGGCCGGGATCCAATACGCCTCGGTGAACAAGATCGGCATCTCGGTGGCGCGCGATCTCGCGTGGCGGTCCGCCATCGAGCTCGCTCCGCTCGACGAGAACGGGCGCGCGCTCGTCATGGCCCGGCTCGACGGACGCGCCGCGCTCGTCGCGAAGAACATCGTGAAGCCGTGGGGCGGCCTGCACCTCGTAGCTCGGATGATCCGCGCGCGAGAGAGCAGCGACGTCCCGCGCATCATCACTGCGCTCCGCGGTGGTCCGCCCCCCGCGCCTCCGCCTCCTACCGTTCCCAAGCGTGTCGCCGTCCTCGGCGGCGGCATCGGCGGAATGACCGCGGCGCACGAGCTGATCGAGCGCGGCTTCGAGGTCGACGTCTACGAGGCGAGGAGCGAAGCGGGCGGCAAGGCGTGCAGCCAGTTCATCGCGGGCACAGGCACCAGCGGTCGCAAGGATCTACCCGGCGAGCACGGCTTCCGCTTCTTCCCCTCGTTTTATCGGCACGTCATCGAGACGATGGGGCGCATCCCGGTGACCGACGGCGGCGTGGCCGGCACCGTCGCGGGTCGCATCAAGCCGAGCGACGAGATGGGCATGGAAGAGAAGACGGCGGGCTTCGTCTTCGAGCGTCATGCACCGCGCAACGTCGGTGACTTCCTGCAGGTCACTCGCACGGTGGGCGAGTTCTTCGGCAAGACGAACGTCCGCGAGGCCGACGTCGCGCGCTTCTCCCACGCCATGCTGCGCTTCATGATCTCGTGCGACGACCGCCGTAACGGCGAGTACGAGAAGATGACGTTCTGGGACTTCGTGGGCGGCGACCAGTGCGACCCGTCGTTCCAGAAGTACATCTACACGACGCGCTTCATGGTCGCGATGGACCCCAAGAACGGCAGCGCGCGGACCGTCGCGTCGAAGGGCCTGTGCATCCTCGCTGACTTCTTCCGCAACGGAACGCGTACCGACGGCGTGCTCGACGGACCGACCACCGAGCGCTGGCTCGAGCCGTGGAAGAACGAGCTCACGAAACGCGGTGTGCGGTTCCACTTCGACTCGTCGGTCGAGGAGCTGGTGCTCGCGGGCAACCGTCTCTCCGGCGTGCGCGTCGCCGGTCAGACGATCACCGCCGACCACTACGTCCTCGCGCTGCCGCTCGACCGCGCGCAGGCGCTCATCTCCGATCCGCTCGCCGCCGCCGATCCCGCGCTGGCCGGCGTGCGCCGGCTCAAGAACGCGATGTCGTCGATGGTCGGCGCGCAGTTCTTCTTCTCGCGTCCCGTGCCGGTGTGCCGCGGTCACGTCGCCTATCCCGACGCGCCGTGGGCGCTCAGCTCGGTATCGCAAGGCCAGTTCTGGCGCGACGGCGTCAGCGGGTATGGCGACGGCACGGTGAAGGACATCCTCTCCGTCGACATCAGCGATTGGTACACGATCGCACCGCGCCTCGGAAAAGCTGCGGTGGATTGCACCGCCGAGGAGGTGCTCGACGAGGTGTGGGCGCAGCTCGTGGACGCGCTCGGCGACCGCATCGACAAGGCGAGCCTCGTGTGGCGTCACCTCGATCGCAACGTGGAGTTCACTGCGGGACAGCCCATGCACAATACGACGCCGCTGCTCGTGCATCCGCCGGGCTCGTACTTCGACCGACCCGGCGCCGACATCGGCATCGAGAACCTGTTCCTCGCGTCGGACTACGTGAAGACCAACACCGACCTCGCGAGCATGGAGGGCGCGAACGAGGCGGCACGTCGTGCGGTCAACGCCATCCTCGACGCCGAGGGCAGCACGAAGGACCCGTGTCAGATCTTCAGCATGGCGGACGACGTCGGCTCACTCGTCACGGTGGCGAAGCGCCTCGACCGTGACCTCTACCTGCTCGAAACGGGGACGCCGAAGGAGCTCACCTTCGGCGGCGCGCTCGGCACGCTCCGAGGCCAAGCCCCGCCGGACAACATGCGCGTCATGACCGAAATCGAAGACGCCCTCGTCCGCACCCTCGAAAAGATCGGCCTGCACTGAACCGGGAGGGTCAGATGCCCGGGACGAGCATGGCGGAGAGGCGCTCGGAGCGGGAGACTTGTTCGTCGATCATCGAGGTTTCGGCGCGGCGGAGGAGGGCTCGGCCTTCGTCGCCGCCGATCGCGCGACCGCGTTCGTGATCGCATGCGGCTGCGTGCAGGAGCATGTCGACGCCGCGGAAGGTCTGCGCGGCGGTCGCGAGCTCGGTGATGGCCCTCGCGCGATCGCCGCCCGCTGCTGCGATACCGGCCTCGAGTGAGTGCGCGAGCGGCGCCGCCCAAGCGACGTCCTCGGCAGCGAGGTGGCGTGCATCTCGGCGCGCCACGAAGAGGAGCGCCTCGCGCTTCGGCCATGATGGCGCCGACGCGCTCGCGGTCGTGACGAGCGCGATCGCGCAGCGCGCGCGCAGATGGCGAAGGATGACGCGGAAGTTCTGGACCTGGAACGACATCGACGAGAGGACGCGCGGCCACTCGCTCACGATGCGCCGCCACGCGCCTTCGGCATCGTCGCGATACAGCGAGATGTTCACGCAGGCGAGGAGGTGCAGGTACTGAGGGAAGCGGAAATCGTCCTCTTTCCAGGGCGCCAGCGATTCGTCGGCGCGCCGCTGCGCTTCGTCGGGATCATCCGCGGCGAGCCATCGGATGTTCGCGATGCCCGACGCCAGACAGATCGCGGCGAGCATGTTGCCTCGTTGCCGAGCCTCGGCGAGGAGCTCGGTCTGTCGCGCGCGCAGCGTGCGCAGATCGCCGAGGTACGCGAGTGACGCGAGCGACAGCGCGTGGCTCGTCATCAGCTCCCACTCGGAGCGGCTCTGTCGTTCGCGCAGGATCGTCTCGGCCTTCGCGCAGAGCGAGAGCGCCTCGCGCCAGCGCGACGCGTAGAACTCCACCGACCCGGCCATGAGCTGCGCGAAGGCGCGCGACTCGCGATCGTCGCTTCCCTCGATCATGTCTGCGGCGCGGGTGAGGAGCACGCGCGCGCGCCCGAAGCGCTGGCTGCCGCCGGCGGCACTGAGCTGCGAAGCCTCGGTGGCGAGCGCACGAGCCACGCGCGTTGGCTCCCCCGCGTCGAGCGCGAGCATCATGTAGCGCGCCTGGAACGACGCGGCGCGAATGGGGTCGACCCAGGCGTGGCCGAGACCGGCCGACCAGCAGGCGTCGGCGCGCGCGAGCTGTGCGGCGCTGCGGGCCTCCGGCGGACGCGGCTGCAGCTCGAGGCCCCGCACCGCGAGCCGCGCGCGAAGCGCGATCATCGTCGCGACCGCGGTCGCCGGCGACGACGGATACGGCACCGAGACGTCGGCGAGCACGCGACGCAGGCGCGCGAAGCCTTCCGCGAGATCCCCGGCGCGGAGATAGTGCTCGGCCGCACGTCGCGCGAGGTCCGCGTGCGTGTCGGGGGCGTCGCTGGTCGCGTCCTGCGAGGCCGCGGCGTAGACGTCAGCCGCCTCGCGACTGCGCCCCGCGTTGGCGAGCGCCTCGGCGAGACGCGTTCGCAGCCGAGAGCGAACGGTGCGCGCGAGAGACGGCGCTGCCGAGGGCGCCAGCTCGACAGCGAGGCGATAGAGCTGCACGGCGCGCTCGAACGCGAGCGCGCTGTCGGCACGTGCGGCCGCGGTCTCCGCGAACTGACCGGCCGCCGCACGATCGCCGGCTCCGAGGAGGTGATCGACGAGCGAGTCGACGTCGGGCTCCGTCTCGCGGAGCAGCACGTCGGCGAGCGCACGATGACACTTCTTGCGCTGACCTTCAGCGAACGCGGCGAGCACCGCCTCGCGGACGTGGCTGTGATACGGCTCCACGGCCGGCTCACCGCCGACCATCGTCTCGCGCAAGAGGCGCTGACGCGTGAGGCGCACGACGAGATGCCGCGAGCGCTCGCCGGGGCCCGCCGCAGCGAGGATGATTCGGCGGGGCAGGGGACGCCCGCCCACCGCGGACAGCTCGAGGAGCCGCCGATCCTCGCCTTCGAGACGCGTGACACGCTCGCGGAGCAGGCTGCTCAGCTCGGAGGGCGCGACGGCATCCGACTCGGTCGCCACCGTCGCCGACGGCTCCGACGCAGCGAGCGCGAGCTCGCGGAGGTAGAGCGGATGTCCCGCCGCTTCGCGCGCGATGCGATCGCCGGCGCCGCGCAGACCGGGCGCGGAATCGCCGAGGAGGTGCGTGGCGAGCTCGCAGCTCGCGGAATGATCCATCGGTCCCAGTGCGATCTGATGAACCGAGTCGAGAAGATCGCTCGCCTGCTCGCGCAGGACGCCGAGCAGTGTCGACGACGGCTGATCTTCGCTGCGATACGCGAGCACGAGGAGACTGCGCGGCATCTGCGGAGCGCGAAACACGTCCGTGAGCAATGCCGCGGTGTCGGCGCCGCCCCACTGGAGGTCGTCGATCGTGATCACGACGGTGTGGAGCTCACCGATCTTCGCGAGCAGCTCGCGGAGCGCCCGGAAGGCGCGCTGGCGCAGCGCATACGGCTCCGTCTGTTCCGCCTGCGCGGTGCGCGCGATGGCCGGGATGCGCCCGAGCACCGGAAAGAGCGCAAAAAGCGCGGCGACATCGGTCGGCAGCACGTCGCCGAGCGCGGACTCGGAGAGGTTGCGCAGCCACTCGCTGAGGTCGTCGATGATCCCGTCGAAGCCGTTGTACGAGACCGATTCCTGCGTATGACAGCGACCGCGAAGGATCACCGCGCCCGCGCGCTTGGCCACCGACGCGACGAAGCGATCGACGAGCTCGGTCTTGCCCATCCCCGAAGCGCCTTGCACGTCGACGACGGCGGGCCTCCCCAGGACCACCTCGTCGAGCGCCGCTTCGAGCACGCTCATCTCCGCTGCCCGCCCCACGAACGGCGGCGGACGCGGGCTCAGCTGATCGCGCGAGCGCGGGATGGGCTCGTCTTCGCCGAGGCCGCCCTCGCTGTTCGCGGCACGCATCGCGTCGAGGATCGCGGCGGGCGCGGGACGTCGCGCGGGATCGGGATGAACGAGACCGGCCGCGATCTCGGCGAGGGCGCCGCCGACGCTCGGTACCGGCGGCGGCTTCTCCTTCTCGAAGAGGATACGCGACGCCGCACCCGCGAACGGCAGACGCCCCGCGAGCGCCTCGTAGAGGACGGCGCCCAGCGCATACCAGTCGGCCGCCGGAGTGAGCGGCTTTCCCCATGCCTGCTCCGGCGCCATGTAGAGGAGCGTGCCCACGAGATGATGCCGCGCGCGATCCATGAGCCGCAGCTCGGTGCAGAGACCGAAGTCGACGAGGACCGCACGCCGGTCGCGCGTCACGAGGATGTTCGACGGCTTGATGTCACGATGCAGCTTGCCGGCGGCATGCAGCGCCGCGATCCCGGAGACGAGCTGTGCCGTGACGTCGCGAAGCTGCGCCAGCGCGGCGTCGGTCCACGTATCGGTCTCACCACGCAGCCTGCGTACGAACTCGGCGAAGGTCGTGCCGTCGACGAGCTCCATCGTGAAGTAACACTCGGACGGAGAGACGAAGAGCTCCTCGAGCTGCACGAGATGCGGATGCGTGATCTGCGCGAGCGAGCGGAACTCCGCCTTCAGGTGGTACGCCTGCTCGGCGTCGGCCGACGAGAGCGTCTTCAGCGCCACCTCGTGTCCGGTCTCGCGATCGAGCGCGCGATAGACGATGCCGTTCGCGCCGCGTCCGAGCAGCGACACCACCTCGAAACGGGTGGTGCCGACGAACATGCTCTGCGGGCCGCTCTTCTCTGCGGTCGCGTCGCCGCTCTCTTCGACGGTTACGTCGGCAGTCGGGACGCCGCTCGGGGGTGCGGGTAGATGGCTCGTCATGCTCGGTCGTCTCGGTCTGTGTCCGTGTCGGCCAATCTAGGCTCGCAGCGTGAGCGCCCTCGGGACCACCTCGACGGTGAGCGGCAGACCTCCCATCGGCTCGCCGTCGACGTCGAGAAGGTAGACACTCCGCGCATCCTCGTTGGCGAGGTCGAGCACGATCTTCTGCCCGCGCAGGTGCACGGTACCGTTCTGACCGATGTGCGCGCCCGTATAAATTCCACGCGACGTCATCGCGAAGCCCAGCTTCGACGTTGCCCCTAACGCAACTAGCTCGAGGACGCCATCGTCGACCTCGGCCATCGGCGCCACCTTCATTCCGCTGCCGAAAAAACGGCCGTTGCAGATGGCGATCATGAACGAGCGGATCTGGTGCGTGGTGGTCTGACCGTCCATGGTGATGGTCGCCTTCACGTTGCCGAGCCGCGCGTTGACGAGCGCCCTCAGTGAGGCACCGAAGTACGCGGCGGTGCCGCCGAGCACGCGCGATGCGTCGGCGACGTAGCGATCGACGAGACCGCCCATGCCGGCGGAGAGGATGTTCACGAAGTAGTGACCGGTCTTGCCGCCGCCGGTGAACTTGCCGACGTCGAGCGCGCGCGTGCGTCCGCTCTTCAGCGCTTCGAGGTACTTGTCGAGGCGATGCTCGAGGCCGAGCGCCTTCCGGAAATCGCCGCCGGTGCCCTGCGCGATCATTCCGAGCTGCGTCGCATCGGCGCGGCCGTCGGCGGCTCCGTAGGCGCCGCCCTTCGCTTGCATGAGGCCGTTCACCACCTCGTGCAGCGTGCCGTCGCCGCCGACTGCGATCACGAGCGGCGCTCCTGCGATCGCACCTTCACGTGCGAGATCGATCCCGTGACCGGGACGCTCCGTCATCGCGACGTCGACCGGGCCGAGCGCGCGCTCGATGGTCTCCTTCATCGCGGCGAACGTTCGTCCCGTCGCGCCGCCGCCCGAAGTCGGGTTGACGACCAAGAGCGGGTTCACGACAACGTCTCGTCGCTCGTGCCGTTCTTGTCGCTCTTGTCGCCTTCCGCACCTCGCGCGCTCATCACTCGCCCGATCAGCGGCCCCACGACCGATGCCGCGACGGATCCCATGCCCGCGTCGGGCCACACCACGCCGCGATCGGTGAGGTCCTTCACGGTGTCGGCCAGCGTCTCGACGGGATCGCGCGGCGTCCAGCCGAGCTCGTTCTCGGCGAGCGACGCGTCGAGATACCAGTAGAAGTGCGCCATATCGAGGCTGATGGGATCGACCGGCATCGCCACGCCGAGTCGCGTGGTGAGCGCCTCGAGCATGCGCGCGCCAGTGCGTGCGAATTCGGCGGCATGCTTCGCGCGGATCATCGGGACGAGCGGAGCACGCACGCCGGACACGCGCTCGAGGCGCGCGAAGAATTCGCGGAGCGTCATGTTGCATGCACCGAGCAAATAGCGGCGGCCGCCAACGCCCTTCTCCATGGCGAGGCGCATGCCCTCCGCCGCGTCACGGGCGTCGACGTAGGAGATGCCGCCCGGGGGGATGGCAGGGATCTTCCGCTCGAGGAAGAGCCGCACG
>JAXDMI010000029.1:0-2641 GCA_034666145.1 Myxococcales bacterium
GTACTAGTCGCCGGAGCGGCCATCGATTAGAGGGTCCAGCATGGTCAAGCTGTACGGATTCTCGCGCGTCAACTCGATGGCCCGTGGCAACACGCGCGACCTGCGCATCCTCTGGGCACTGGACGAGATGAAGGTGCCGCACGAGATCGTCGGGATCGATCATCCGGCGCACGGCCTCGACACGGACGCGTATCGCGCGATGAATCCGTTCGGTCAGATTCCGGTGATCGATGACGATGGCGTCGTCGTGACCGAGTCGGGCGCGATCCTGCTCTACCTCGCGCGCAAGACCGGCAAGCTGAACGGCGACGGCGCCGCCGAGGAGGCCCAGGTCCTACGCTGGAGCATCGCCGCGCTGAGCACGGTCGAGCTTCCGTTGCTGAGCCTGTGGTTCGTCGACATGATGGGCGGCAAGGAAGGCAAGACGGCCAAGCCGCGCGAGGCCCTCCACGGCTGGTCCGACATGCGGCTGCGCCAGCTCGACGGTTGGCTCGCGGACCGCGAGTTCATCGCGACGAACGATTTCACGGTTGCCGACATCCTCCTGGCGCACGTGGTGAGCGGCGGCACCGATCAGAGCTTGCTCGAGCCGTACGCGAACCTCCGCAACTATCGCGACCGCTGCATGGCGCGCCCGTCGTGGCAGCGCGTGCGTGACAGCTACTTCGCGCGCGTCGAAGGGACCTGAGTTCGTTGTGACCGTTCATGAGCGTCGTGATCACCCCGACCGTGACGACGTCTCGGGGCGCGCCCGTCGAGGACGGTTACGCTCTGCTTCGATGAGCTTGTCAGAAGGGCAAACTGGACGGTTCACGCTCGCCTGGGCGTGACAAGTCGTCGGACGACGCCCCCGCGGAACACGCTGACCCTCGCAGATTTCGATCCGGAGACCGCGCCCGCCGTGCGGTACGGCGATTGCTGCGAGACGCTGCGATGACAGCAGGCACGTCGATAGCGGACCAGGGCGCTCCGGCCGCCCGCACCTCAACCCCGCGATGGCTCGAAGCTCGAGGGGTTGCCGCAGGCGCTGTGCTGCTGGGTGTGCCTTCGTTCATCACGGCGCGCATGATGGTCGGAGGCCACCTCGGTCGCTTCTCGCTGCTCTTTATTGCGTCGTACCTCGTCGGGGCGGCAGCTCTCACGAGGAGGTCGCCGTTCGCGCAAGTGGTTGGCCGTGGGATCGCGTGGAACTTCTTCGTCCTTCAGGCGTGGGTGCTCGCCGTCCGAGCGATGGCCGGAGACATTCGACCGATCGGCGCGTTGCTCGTCATCGCGCCGGCGCTCGCGCTCGTGATAGCGCGGCCGCTGCTCCAAACAGCGGGTGCTCGCGCAGCATTCGCACCTCGCGCGTCCCGAACCTTGTTTCTCGCCGCGGCGACGGCATCGATCGCGTCTGCCGTCTACGCGGCCCCTCTCGCGTTGCGTGCGTGGACCTACGGGTCGCCCATGATCGGCGCAGCATCGACCTTCCTCGTTGCTGCGCTCGTCGCGCAGGCGGCCGCTGTCCTACGCATGCGGGCGTGGGGTGTCGTCCTCGGCGTAGCGACGGCCGTGGGAGTGCTGTTCGCGCTGGTCGTCGGCGTGGCGGACCTGACGTTCACTGCGATCACTGCGATGCCGGGCCTCGCCCTCGCCGGGGCTGTCGGAGCCGCGTGGCTGCGTAAGCCGACGGCGAGCCAGACTCCCACGGTGCGCATTGCCGCGACGTCCGAATCACAGCAAGGCTCGAGGGTCCAGGTGGAGGCGGACGACTGGAGAGCGATGGACTCTGCCTTATGCTCTGCCCGGACGGCTCGATGATGACGTGGCTCAGCGGACTCTGCGAAACGAACGGCATCAGCTGCCACTACCTCCGAACCGGAGGCGCTCTGTGCCAACGCCCCGTCGTTCTGCTCCACGGATTGATGGGTAGCGGCGGCTGCTGGACTCCTCTGGGGCGCGCACTCGAGGGTGAATTCGACGTCGTCATGCCCGACGCAAGAGGACACGGCGGTTCGAGCGCGCCGGACCACGGGTACCGGTACGACGATCTCGCGAGCGACGTCGTGGGCTTGATTCGCGGCCTGGGGCTCGCTCGTCCGGTTCTGGTCGGGCACTCGATGGGCGGCATGACGGCCGCCGTGGTGGCGAGTCGAGGTGCGGGGATCCTCCGCGGCCTCGTCCTGGTGGACCCGACGTTCTTGAGCCCCGAGCGCCAACGCGAGGTGAGCGACAGCGACGTCGCCGATCAACACCGCCGCGTTCTCGGTCTACAGAAGTCCGATCTCGTCGCGCAGGCCCGAGCCCGGCACCCGCATCGCTCGCCAGAGATCGTCGAGCTCCAGGCCGAGGCCAGACTGAAGACGTGCATGGCTGCCTTCGACGTGCTCACGCCGCCCAACCCCGCGTATCGCGACGTGGTGAGAGCGATTGACGTCCCGACGCTGCTCGTCATCGGCGACAGCCCCGTCGTCACGCTCGAGATGGCAACGGAGCTGCGCAGCCTCAACCCACGCATGCGCATCGAGCAGGTAGAGAACGCGGGTCACGGCCTTCCGTTCGAACAGCCCGAGCGCCTGGCAGAGGTGGTCGTCACGTTCCTGCGTGAGGATGCGCCATGAGCAACAAGCGCGTGCCCGGCGGTGTCGTGCACGAGTTGCCC
>JAXDMI010000030.1:0-3585 GCA_034666145.1 Myxococcales bacterium
CGTCGTCGCGGATCGGACGCTCGGGTTGGCCGGTCGGACGCGCGACGGGCGGAGCGACGACGATGCCCTTCGGAGCGAGCGGCCCGGAGTCGGTCGTGCGGCTACCGGGACCCGTGCGAAACGACGAGCCGTCGCCGTTCTCGAGGTTGATCGGATCGTGGCTGACCTCGAGCGCGTAGGGATCGAGGAGCAGCTTGTTCGGATTCATGCGGTTGCCGTCGGCGTCGACGTCGGACACGAATCCGATCTCGGTGCCGGGCACGAACGACGCGGTCCACGGCCAGTTGGGGCCGAACGCACGAAGGCCGTAGTAGATGGTTCCGTCGAGGTCGGCTCCGTGCAGCGTCGCGGCGTCGAGATGGAGGCGGAACGCATCGGCCTCGCGGTCCATCCGCAGGCGCAGGACCTCCTTCCCGCCGAGCGCCTTCGCGAACAGACACAGCTCGACGCGCGTCGCATTCGGCGCGCGGACGCGGACCTCGAGCTCGCCGCTCGCATGGCGACGAGCGCCGAAGCGGGGGCCGACCGACCACGGATCGGCCGGAATTTCCGGGGCGGCATCGGCACCGGCATCGGCGGACGTGCCGCCTTCGGCCGCCGGAATCGACGTCGGAGTCGCCGCGTCGTCGCCGCCTGTGCCGCCACACGAAGGTGCGGCACACGTCGCGAGGGCGACGAGCGTCGGCAAGAGCGCGTGGTAGAGTCGCTTCATCGCTGCCCGAAGACGAAAGCACGTGAACGGAGCTCGGGCTGCTGCGCGGACGCCGACGTTTGCGGAGCAGACGTCAGCCATCGACGACCCCACCGGGCCGATGGGCATACGTCTCCTCGTGCAGAGCGACGGCGATCGCGTGCCGAGCATCGCGGTGCGTACGAAGGTGCCGGCGCTGCTCTTGCCGGTCCATGCCGGCATCGCCGAGATCGAGACGGGCGGCGTCCGTCACCTCGTGGATCGCGCGTCGTGGGTGCTCGTGCCCTCGGGCACGCGCGCGGTCGTCCGTGCCAAGAGCCCGGTAACGCACACGCTGCTGCTCTCGCTCAGCATGGAGCTGCGGACCGCGGTGGTGCGCGCGTACGGCGGCGAGATCCAGCTCACGCGCTTCGATCGCTACGTGACCGACGTGCAGGTCATGCCTCGCACGAACTGGGTCAACGAGCTCGTTCATCGCTACTTGTTCGAGCGTGCGGTCTGCAAGAAGCGCGAGAACGTCGCGACGGCCTTCCTCGAGATGGAGCTCGTCAAGGAGGTCTATTTCCTCTGCCACGAACGGGTCACGGCGCAGGCTCGTGCCTCGGTCGTCGAGACCAGGACCGATCTGCTCCAGCGCGCGATCGATCTCGTGGAGGCCCATCTCTTCGAAGCGGACGTCGTGCAGCGACTCACCCGCGAGTGCGGCGCGAGCGCGAGCAGCCTGCTGCGGACGTTCAAGCGCGAGCTCGGCCATGCGCCACTCGGTTACGTGCGTGCCCGACGGCTCGACGAGTCGCTCTTGCTCCTCAAGTCGAAGCGCTACGCCGTCGGCGAGGTCGCGACGATGGTCGGCTACAAGAACTTCGCCGCCTTCTCGCAGGCCTTTCGCGCGCGTTTCGGCATGAAGCCTTCGCTGGTCGGTGGCTGAACGTCCGACGCTCTTCGTCGGTTGGGTTCGCGATTGATATGCTTCGAACGTGCGCCGTATCGTTGTCGTCGTGGGCCTGGGAGCCCTTGCTCTTGCGGCGGCGTGCGCATCTCTCTCCGGTCTGAGCGGCGGCGACGGTGAGAGGCCCAATCCCGTCGAGGCCGGAAGCGAAGCAGCGCCCCCGGCCGAGGCCGCGCCTCCCCCCGATCCCTGCAGCCACGCCTCGTATCCGCCGCCGCCGGCGAAGGACGACGATCCCACCGGTGAGATCCCTGCGCTCGTCCTCGCGGTCCGCGACGAGTCGGTCAACGGGTCCTTCGATGCGGGGGCGCAGATCGGCTTCGACCTCGACGGCGTATGCACGTGCTTCCCGGACACGACGACCGCGCACGGCGGAGACCCGTCCTGCATCGCACCCAAGGGCGGCGCGCTGGCGTGCGACGGCGACGGCGGCGCGGACAGCCAGATCGCAACGGTCCTCGCCGCGTACACCGTGCCCAACAACGCCGGCTATGCAGGGCCGACGCTGCTCCTCAAGATCACGAGGTACAACGGCCGCGCGAACGATCGTCAGGTCTTCGTCGCGATCGTTCCCTCGCCCGGCGTCTTCGACGCGACGGGATGCGGTGACGCGGGTGACACGGCAGACGCGGGCCGCGGGCCGTACACGCCGACGTGGCAGGGCTGCGATCACTTCTCGGTCGACAGCGACTCGGTGCTTCCGAACACCAGCGAGCCGACGACCTTCATCTCCGCGTACGTCACCGATCACGTCCTCGTGATCACGCCGACGGCGAGGCCGATCACGTTCGTCGTGGGCAACACCACGCTGAGCGTGTCGAGCTCAGTGATGACGGCGCGTCTCACGGCCGTGGATGCGCAGCTGCGGCCCATCGTTCCGCAGCCCGACGTCGGGCAACTGTTCCGCGTAGACGGGATCTCGGCGGGCCGCGTCAACACCGGCGATGCGCTGCGCTCCATCGCCAGCGGTCAGGCCCAGACCGACGGCGGTCCGCTGTGCGGATTCCCGAACTTCTTCAACACCGTGAAGAACAGCTTCGTCTGCCCGAGCGCCGACATCGCGACGGATCCTGCGAACGACTTCAAGAACGCCGGCTGCGACGCGCTCTCGCTCGCCGTGGCGTTCACCGCCGAGCCTGCGTTCTTCGGCGACGTCCGCAAGCCTCCGCAGAGCGCGTGCGGCGATCCCGCGGACCCGCAGTACGCGCCGTTCTTCGATTGCGCGAAGTAGCGGCGCGGGTGCTGTCTAGTCGGTGAGCTCCATCACGCGCTGCTCGAGGCCACGGCCCTTCGAGACGGCGCTGATGCGAGCTTGGTTCTGGAGGAGGACCCAGAGCACGGCCCCGATGACCTGCTCTGCGTCGACGCCCTGACCACGATCGAAGTACACGACGAGCTCGCGCCGCTCGTCGTCCCATTCGACGCGCTTCACCATCGGAAGATCGCGAATGAGCGGGATCGGCGAGGGGCCCGGCGAGAGCTTGATGCGGATCTCTTCGCTGGATGCGGTGAGCTCGCTCATCGATCCCGAGGCGACGACGCGCCCGCGATCGAGGATGGCGGCGCCGTCGCAGATCTCCTCGAGCTCCTGGAGGTTGTGGCTCGAGACGATGAGCGTGCAGCGCCCCTTGCGCGACTTGATGAGCTGGCGAACCTCGTAAGCGACGCGCGGATCGAGACCGGCCGTCGGTTCGTCGAGCAGCACGACCTCGGGATCGCCGATGAGCGCCTGCGCGAGCTGCACGCGCTTCGCCATGCCGTGCGAGAGGGACCCGCACTTCACGTTCCACCAATCGCGACCGTCGACCTCGGCGAGCACCTCGCGCGCCGACTCTTCGCACTGGCTCGCAGGGATGTCCTGGAGCTGCGCCATGTGCATGAGGAACTCGCCGACCTTGTCGTTGCCGGGCAGGAGCGCGTCTTGCGGGAGGACGCCGATGCGCGA
>JAXDMI010000031.1:0-8687 GCA_034666145.1 Myxococcales bacterium
GCTGGATGACCGATGCGAACGCGGGCATCGCATCACCGTCGCGATCGGCACGCGAGAAGGCGCGTGCGGAGAGGAAGCTGTCCTCGCCGGCCTTCGGACCGCCGAGCGCAGCGCATGCGCGATACGCTAGCGCGGCCTCGGGATAGCGCGTTCTGGCCTTGAAATAGGCCTCCGCGCGCGCATGACAGAGATCGAGCGGCGAGGCCGGCTTACCCGCTGCGTTCCCCGCGCGCTCGACCGCGCGGAGCGCTTCGTCGGAGCGACCGGCATCGGCGAGGACCTTCGCGCGCGCGATCAGCTCGTCGGCGGTGAGCGGAACGGGACGCTGCTCCTTCTCGAGCACTTCGTTCGCCGCAGAAGCGGTGGCATCGTCGAGCGCGTTGATCGCGAGCCAGCGCGCATCGGCGACGGCCGCGGAGTCGCCGTCCTTCTTGCGGACGACGCGCATGCGCAGCGTGCGTGCCTTCTCCTCGTTGGCGCGCGACTTCTTGTCCACAGCGAGCGCGCGGTCGACGAGCGTGCGCGCCTTCGCGAGCTCGCCGCCCTTCTCCCAGGCCTCGGCGGCGGTGACCCACGACGCGGGCGTCGGGCGCGAGCCGTACCACTCGGCGGCGCGATCATAAGGTCCCGCGACGAGCGCTGCCTGCGCGCGCACCTTGCCGATGGCATCGCGGAGGAGCGGCAGCTCGTCCTCGAGCTTCTCGAGGCGGCTCACGGCGTCGGCGTGCTTGCCGAGCGCGAGGGCGACACGTGCGCGAGCGAACCGCACCTCGGGCTTCTTCTGTTCGCCGGCGGAGAGCGCAGCGATGCCGTCCTCCGCTTCCTTCCACTGCTGCGCGCGGATGGCCTCGGTCCACGGCAAGGCCAGCGCGAGCTCGGTGCGGTTCGAAGCGTCGGCCGACGCATCGGCGCTCGCCGCTGCAGCCGCTGCCGCTGCTTCTTGCGCCGCCGCATCCGCGAGATCGGCGTCGCCGCCGCCGCTCGACGACACCGGAGCGTCGCGCTTCGGACATCCCGCGAGGAGCAGCGCCAACGCGAGGCTCGAGACACGCATCGGCCGGCGCATCGCCTCAGACCTTCACGACCGCGAACGAGCCGCCGCCGACGAAGCCCGTCTCGTGAGTGATGCCGGTCCCGTCCTCGCCGGCGACGACGCGGGCGAGGCGAGGCTCGGCGAGCGTGGCGAAATGATCGCCGGACTCGATCCCGATCCAGCGCCGGTTCATCTTGTGCGCGACGGCGGCGGTGGTGCCGCTGCCGAGGAACGGATCGAGCACCCAGTCACCGGGATCGGTGGCCATGGCGACGATCCGGGCGACGAGGCGCTCGGGCTTCTTGTTGCGCGTGAACACGACGCCGCCTTCGCGCGCGATGCCCTGGAACGGCACGTCGGTCCACACGTTGGTGAGCGGCTCGACGATGGCGGGACGTCCTCCCACGATGCGGACCTTGTCGCCGAGGAAGAGGATGCGGTTGCCAGCCCGCACGATGAAGGCGGAGCGACCTTCGCGATCGAGCACGAAGACGCGCTCCGGCGCGGCTCGCGATCGATCGACGATCGCCTGTGCGGCGCGGCCGATCGCCTCGTAGCGTGGCTGCGCGAAGCGAACGACGTTGCGCGCGCTGGCCAGGGCGAGCTCGACGAGGCGCCGTTCGAACGACTCGCGCCCGAGGCCGACGGCAGCGGCCCGCGGCGTGGCGTAGCCGAGCTGCTTGGCGATCGCGCTCTTGAGCGGGCGAAAGGTCCAGCGCGCCGGCGCAGCGTCGGGATCGTCGAGCCACGTCCCGTAGGCAGGATCGAGCCCGTCGCGCACGCGGACCTGCGGGCGATAGCGCCACTTCTTCTTGTCCTTCGCGTAGGCGAGGACGAAGTCGGAGACGTGCACGGGCCCCGCGTTGATGGCCTTGTGCCCGGTGGCGGCGCTGCGCACGACGGTGATGGTGGTGATGCGGTTCTTCGCGCCGAAGACCTCGTCCATCAGCAGCATGAGGTGCGCGAGCTGCGTGTCGTCGATCTCCGCGAACACCGCGCCGTCGTCGGCGAGGAGCGGGAGCAGCGCCTGCAGGCGCGGGCGCATCATCGCCGCCCACTCCGCGGTGTCCATCGAATCGTTGTATTCTGCAAACGAACGCCCCGTGTTGAACGGGGGATCGAGGTACACGCAGCGGATCTTGCCGGCGAACTGCGGCTCCAGCTTCTTCAGCGCGAGGAGGTTGTCGCCGTGGACGAGCAGGTTCTCCGGCGCGAGATCGGGCCCGTGCCGGCGTGCGACCTTCAACGCGGGCGCAGCTGCGCCTCGCGGGGTCTTCACTCGGTCGGCTTGAGCGGTCCTCGGATCCACGGCTCCGCAATCCTACGATAGTTCCCCTCGCCACCGATGCCTGCCATCACGCTCGCCAGCCCCCACTGGAGTCGATTCATGAAGAGATGCTCCTGGGGCGGATGGATCGGCTTGGGCAGGTTCGGCAGGAGCTGGCCCTCGCTCGGCTTGGCGATCTTCTTGCCGCCGCGCACCAGGAACGCGACCGCTTCGCGCGCCACCTTGTGCGTGTGCCGGAAATTGCCGTCGGTGGTGAGCGGCTCGAGGAGCAGCTTCGTATACGCGATGAAGAGCTTGTAGGACTCCACGTCGGTCGGGTCGTAGCCGAGCACGTCGACGCAGGCCTTCTCGAACTCGTCCCACTGCTCATCCATCGCGGTCGTGATGTAGCGCTTGGTGCCTTCGAGCAGGTCCGGCGGCAGGACCTTCACGCATCCGAAGTCGAGGAACGCGATCTTGCCGCCGCCGAGGAAACGATAGTTGCCGGGGTGGGGGTCGGCGTAGAGCCATCCGTGCGCGAAGAGCGAACGGAACATGAAGCGCCAGATGGTGGCGCTCGCGGCGTTGCGTTCTTCCTGCGTCGCGTTCGCGCAGAAGACCGCGTAGTCCATGCCGCCGATCATCTCGCACGTGAGCACGCGCTTCGTGGAGTACGAGTGGAACACGCGCGGGATCACGATCTCGTCGTCGCCGCGATGCATGGCGCGGAAGTGCTCGGCGTTGTCGGCCTCGCGCCGGTAATCGAGCTCGGCGAGGAACACCGCCTTGATCTCGTCGAGCGCTTCCTTCGTGTGATACTTGCGGCCGACGGGCGCGATCATGGTCTCGAGCATCGAGATGCTCTTGAGGTCGTTCTCGATGGCCTTGTCGATCTCGGGGTACTGCACCTTCACGGCCACGCGATCGCCGGCCTTCGTCGTCGCGCGATGGACCTGCCCGATGCTCGCGGCCGCGAACGGATCGAGCTCCCACTCCGCGAAGACCTCTTCGGGCGGACCGAGCTCCTTGGTCACGACCTTGGTGGCGGCCTCGCGCGAGAGCGGCGGCGCCTTGGCCTGGAGCTTCTTCAGGACCTCCTGGAACTTGTCCTCGTAGCCGGGCGGCGCCAGACCGTCGATGTACGAGGCCATCTGTCCGAGCTTGAGCGGCAGGCCCTTCATCTCGCCGAGCGTCTTGAGCATCGCCTCGGCGGTCTTGCGCGCATTCTCGACGACGCGCTTCTGCGCCTCGAGCTCGTCGTCGGCGCTGCGTCGCTTGCCGAAGGCCGCGCGGCGCATGGCCTCGGTGGCGAGCGGCACGGCGCGGGTCGAGAGCGCAGCGAGACGACCGAGCCGTCCGAGCCGCGACGACGGCGGCGCATCGCGCCTCTTCGCATCGTTCACGTCGGTGAGCTCTGGCACAGCGGAGCCATCGGGTCCCTCGGGGGGCTTCTCGTCCGCCATTCGCGGCCGATTCTGCCACGAGCGCTGCCGAAGGAAAGCGCCACGGTGGCGATGGTGTTTTGCTACGTGCGGCTCACGCGTTCCATGAGCAGCGCGAGCTCCGCGTCGTTCGCGCCATCGGCGATGCCCTCGAAGACCGCGCGCACGTCGGGATTGATCACTTGCGTCGCGAGCGTTCGGGTGCGCTCACGAGCTTCGTCGGTGGTCGCCAGGACGAGGAGCATGGCGCATCGCAGGTCGTGCGCCGTCGCAGGGTCCTCCGCGAGCGGCCAGAGATGCCGGATGTCGCTTCCGCGATAGGTGCCGCCGGCGGCGCTCTTCGCGCGCAGGCGTTGGATCCACGCGGACACGCGCTCCTCTGCGATGCGCGGCAGCCATTCGTCGACGACCGTGGATGGTGCGGCCGCTTTGCCGCGCTCGGCAAACGCCTGGAGGAGATGAGCCGTTGCGCCGACGGCTTTTTTGCCGAGCGGTACCTCGAACGTCTCGCCGTCGCGGACCGTCAGGCGCATCGAAGCGACCTTCGGGCCGCGGGCGTTCACCGGGCTCGGCAGCATCGCGACGAGCGAAGCAAACGAGACGTAGCGCCGAATCCACAGCCATCGCCACGCGACGCCGTCGCGTCCGATGTCGATGACCGTGCGAACGTTCAGCAGCACCACGGTGGGCAGCAAGACGAACCGATTCAGCTGGCGCAACCACCACGCGGTCTCCAGATCGGGCCCGCCGAACAGGTGATACACCAAGCAGACCATGCCTACGAAGAACGGTAGCGCCAGCGGTCTCGCCGCGAGCGAGGTGCCGCTGTAACGACTCCGCGCGCGGTGGATGTCGATCCCGAGACGCTTCGCGACGGATGCGTGGTCGTCGCTGCCGCTGACCTCGAAGACGAGGGCGCGCTTTCCCTTGCGCTCGACGCGAAGGTCGACGCCGCGCTGCTTCGAGTCGACGAGCGACGTCACAGCATCGACCTCGCTGTCCTCGAAGCCTTCGATGCGTACGCCGCTCTCGTCGAGGAGCGCGACACCCGCACCGCTCCGCTGCGCGGTGGCCGGGATCGCGGAGCGCTTGCGCCAGGCGTAACGCACCACGTGCACGATGACGTCGGGCGCGAAGGCAATCGCCCAGATCAAGAGGCCGCTGAACGGCAACGTGAAGAGGACCGCCCATCCCACCAGGAACGCGTAGGGCTCGAGGCTCTCGAAGGGGCGCGCGGGTCGAAAGCGAACGTTCATCGAGGGCGTCTCCTTCAGCGCGGGCACGGTGCGCCCGCGTCGATCCAATCGAGGTAACCACGGTGGAGCTGCGCGGCGGCATCGGTGTCGTCGAAGATGGCGCGGAGGTCGGCGGACGCATCGAGGTCGCCGCTCACGAGCGGGCGCTCGGCGAGATCGTGAAGGTACTCGTCGGCGACGATGCCCTCGACGCGACCCCGCGCCGCGCAGAGCTGCCTGATGTAGCGGTCCTTGTTCGTGGGATGCTTGCGCGCGCAACCGGGCGCCTCGCAGTCGAACGCCTCGAGGTCGGCCCACACCTGCACCGGCACGGGCTGTCCGGCGATCGCGATGCGTAGCGCGTCGTAATAGGGCACAGCGCGCGTCGGAGCGGAGGCGTCGAACGTCGCCGCGCCGTCGTCGAGGAGCAGACGATTGATCCCCGTATCCAGCAGAGCATCGTGAAGGAGGTTGGCGGCACGCGTCGGATCGCCGGACGTTTCGGTGAGCGCCATCGCGACGGCGACCGCGCGATTCGCTCCCGCACACGCGCTCGAAGCATCGCGAAACAGCTCGTGGAGCTTCGTCTTGCCGGCGTCGTCGAGGCCGTCGCTGAGCTCGGGCTCGTGCGGGACGTAGCAGCCGATGGCCGGGTTCGCGCCCACGCGCGTGAGCTCCGCGGTCAGCTTTGCGCCGACGTCCTGCGAGCAGAGGCGCACCTTGTCGATGAGCGTGGCGTTCGGGTCGAGCGCGAGGCCTCCCGGCGAACAAATCAGGAACGTGGGATCCGGCTGCAGGAGCGCTGCCATCGGCTTGCCGTTCAGCGCGTGCGCAGTCGCGTCGTACGTGCCGATCAGGACGGTAGCGTTCGGGGCTAGCTCGCGTTGGAGGGTGACGGCGAGCGCGACGCGATCGCTGACCGACTCGCCGGCCTCCGTGGCGGAAGACTGGAGGATGACGGTGATCGCCTTCATCTCCTTCAGCGACGCGATGAGCGCCGTCGTGTCGAGCGTGGCGCCGGCAGGGATCGCGACGATCGGCCCACGCGAGAGGCCGATCCCGGTGGGGATCGGCTCCGGACCCGGCGGCAGATCCGGCACCTTGCAGCGCACCACCGCCCCGACGAGCAGGGCCGCCATGACGAGAACGGTAGCCGGAGGACGTAGGCGCATGCGGCAGCGCCATACTAGAGCGACTTTGCCGAGGGGACCGTCGCGATTGCGGTCCGCTCCTATCGGCCGCGCCCACGACCGCAGATCTGAACGATGCCGCGGCACGTTGGGTCGTTCGCGACTCTGTAGTCGTGAAGCAACAAGGCTCCGACCGTCCCGAGAATGACGAGCGCCACCGAAGCGATGATGATGTGCACCCGCGTGATTCGCCGCGGGTGGGCGGTGCGATGCTCGGCCCGAGCGCGCGCCCATCCGTCGTCGTTCCGGAGGCTCATTCACACACCACTACACCGTCCGCGCTGACCGCCGCGGTCGGATCGCTGGGGGAGGCCATCTTGCAAACCTGCTGCGTGTCTGCGCAGTACACAGGCGGCGCGCCGAGCTGGCACGCAAGCGCGAAGCCGGGCGTGCCTTCACTGCACACGTAGCCCGTCGTACGGCCGTTGCATCCGCCGGACGACGTGATCGCCGATGGCGACGGAGCCGGCGGCTGCGGAGGATTGGAGCCCACGCAGAGGATGTTTCGGGCTCGAAGGTCGATCGGATCGAGAACCCCCACCGCAAACCACGCGCAACCCACAGCGGCGGCGACGTCGACTCCTTGGGTGAGCGCGACCGCGAGCTGCGCGTACGCAGCAATCACGTAATTCGATAACGGCGTGAGCCTGGTGAAGGAGTTGTACCAGAGCTGCCGCGACGTCTCCCAGCCGATACCCTTCGCGACGGCCACGCGCGAAAGACGGTGCAGGCCGCCCAGTGTCATGAGCGTGAACGCGCGGTTGCCGATTCCCGAGTTGTTGTGTACTCCGCAGCGGTCGTTCGCTGCGGAAGGCACGACGCACGGCGCCACGTCCCTGTAGTGATCGACGTTCCCCCCGTTGCCATTCCCCAGATCTGCGGCGGGGTCGTCCATGTTGCGGATTCCGTGACCGTTGAGCGTCGCGCGCTCCCCGATGAGCACGTTGTCGGTCACGCTCCGCGTCTCAGGTAGCCAGTTCTCGGCCGACGCCCCCATCACGTCGCTGAACGTCTCGTTCATCGCGCCGGACTCGCCTCGGTACGGGAGCTTCGACGTGTGAGCGGTGACGCCGTGCGCGAGCTCGTGGGCCATGACGTCGAACCCAGCCGAGAGCGGTAACAGGTTGCCGCCGCCGTCGCCGACGTGGAGCTCGTCGTCGAGGAACAGCGCGGGCTCGTAGTGAGCGTTCTGGCCCTGCGACGCCGCCTCGGGGTCATGGACGATGACGGGGAGATCGGCGCCTTTCCCGTCCAGGCCGCTGCGGCCGTGGACCTCCTTGAAATACTCGAGCGCCTTGCCGGCGTAGTAGTGCGCATCGACCGCCGCACCCTGGAAGGGCGAGCTCGCGTCCCACTTGCCGAGCGTGTCGGTCTCGATCGTCGTGTTGGTGAAGCGGCCGTAGGCGGAGGTCGTGACCTTCGGGCCGGCGCCCGTCGACTTCATCACCCACCTTCTCGTGTCGACGAAACTGGATGTCTCCGTCACGTCGATCTCTTTGGTGTCCTTCCCTTCTTTGAGGGCGAAGAAACGAACACCGCCGGCGCGGTCTTTGAGGAACGCGGCGGTCTCGCGCAGCGAGAGAACGGCGCCGGTCGCGGCATCGACGAGGACCCTCGGAGCGACGCAGGTGCCGAAGTGCGTCCGGAGGTCGATCGCCCAGACGAGAACGGGGGCGGCGCCGGGCTCCGCGGACACGCCGAGCGTGGTCGCCCTACGCGCGATGGCATCCGCCGACGGAAGAGCGCATTCGATGCGCACGCGCTCGACTGCGGTCGCTTCTGCGGCCTGCGCGGCGACGCTGGCCGTCCGAGCGACGTTCGACAAATCGCGCGTGAAGCCGGTCTGAGCATGAACGAGCCTTCCATCAGCCGTGAACGCAGCGAGCGAGCTGGTGTCGAAGATGGGAATGTCGGTGCCCTCGAGGAGGTGGTCGAATCGGACGCTCGTGTGCCCGAAGCTGTCGGTCGTCTGATCGGTCAGCACGAGCCGCTCCTGGTCGGTGGCGCCGAGCGCCGTCGCGTACTTCTGGAAGAACGCCCGCGCCATGCCCTCGGGCGCGGTTCCGGCGGCAGCGATCGCGGTGGCGCTGTTAGGTGCGAGGAACCGAACCTCGTTGCTCCGGCGATCGACGACGACCTTCCATCCGACACTGGTATCGCTCGCGAGCACCGTCTGGAGCCGTGCCTCTCGGTCCTCGGGAGACGAGGCGGGCGCCGACGTGGCGGGGCCCGAATCCGAGGAACATCCGGTGCCCACGCACGCGGAGCCCGCAAGAACGGCGAGGACGAGAGTCTTTCGAAAGCGGCGCATGGGTCAACCTCTGGACGTGTTCGACCGCTGGCAGTGAAGGTTGCGGGAAAACGTCAACGCGGCGGCGATCAAGCCGTCGGAGCGGGTAGCCTGGAGCTCGCCGATGCTGCCCTCGATCGAATCGCTTCGTTGCTTCACCGCGGCTGCGAAGCTCCTCAATTTCAGGGCGGCGGCTCGGTCCGTGGCGCTGACACCGGCCGCCTTCGGGC
>JAXDMI010000032.1:0-6401 GCA_034666145.1 Myxococcales bacterium
CGTCGTAGAACTTCACGTCCTTGACGCGGTCGGGCGCGAACATCTCGACGAAGCGGCAGAGCCGCTCGTACTGCTGCTTGTCGTCGATGACGACCTCGTCGACGTCGTCGGTGAAGAGATCGCGCGCCACCTTGAGCACGAGATCGAGCTCGCTCGAGAGCACGTAAGGCGACTTGGCGCCCTCGCGCTTCTTGGCGATCTCGCCCCAGAGGCGAACGAGGTAACCGACGTCCTGCTTGAGGCCCTTCTTCGTGAGGCCCTCGGCGACGGTGCGCACGATGAGGCCGCCTGACGGGGGCTTCATGGCCTCGATGGCCTCGCGCAGGCGCGCGCGCTCCTTGTCCGAGCCGATGCGCTTCGAGATCCCGATGTGATCGACGGTCGGGAGGTACACGACGTAACGACCCGGCAGCGAGATGTGGCTCGAGCAGCGAGCGCCCTTCGTGCCGATGGGATCCTTCGTGACCTGGACGATGATCTCCTGGCCCTCGCGAACGACGTCGCGGATGGGGGTGGTCTTCGAGATGCGGCCGGGCATGCCGTCGCTGCGCTCGCGCCCGCCGTGCCCGCCGTGTCCGCCGGAGCGACCGCTGCGTCGATCGCGGCTTCCGCCACCGCCGCGCGCATCGTGCGGACGATGATCGCCGCGCGAGCCACCGCCACCGCCACCGGCGCCGGGAGCACGCGAATCGCGCGCGACTCCGCCGCCGCTGCTGCGTCCGTCACCGCGACCGGGACCGCGCGCTTGCGCGTCGGGCGCGGCGCCGGGGCCACGCTCTCCGCCACGGCCGCGACCACGACGACGGCGTCCACCGCCGCGTCCGCCGCGATCATCGGCACGTGCCGGCGCGGGTGCGCGCGGAACGGGCTCGCCGGGATCGGTGATGGTGAAGCCGGGCAGGTCACCGGCGTCGAGGAGATCGTCGTCGTCCTCGCCTTCGGCTTCGGCGCGGCCCTCGCCTGCGTGGGCCGGTGAGACGTCGCCGCGTGCGTCGAGCGTATCGAGCGACTCGATGCGCGCGCCGCTCGGCGTGGCTTCGGGCAAGCGGCCGCCGGATGCGGGACCGTCGTCGTCATCTCCGTCGACGCCGTCGTCGTCGGCGTCCTCGGCGTCCTCGCCGTCCTCGTCGAGATCGTCGTCGTCCGGCAGCGCATCGAGCGTGGGCGCCGAATGGAGCGAGTGACCGGAGTCGATGTCGCTGTCGCGGCCATCTGACGAGCCGCGCACGAGCAGCTCTTCACCGGACGCGTCAGCGGCGGGGACGAGCTCGCTCATCGACGGCGACGAAGCGATGGTGGAGGGAATCACCGGCGCGCTGATGGGCGCGGCGACCGGCGGCGAAGAGCGCGACCGGCGCGGCGTCGTGATCGGCTCGCTCGAAGGCGCAGCGTCGGCATCGGTGACGAGCGCGCGATCGAGCTTCGCCGTGCCGTTGCGGCCGCGTCCCGACGGCGGCTCGGGCCACGTGCCGCCGTACGCAACCGTGGTCTCGAGATCGTTCTCGGGCGGCGGCGGGGCAACAAGCGGATGGTCGCTCGACGGTGCCGAGACGCTGATGACGGCGTCCTCGGCAGGCACGGCTTCGGGCGCCACGGCGGGAGCCACGGCTTCAGGAGCCGCGCCTTCAGGCGCTGCTTCGGCGCCGGCCGCGGCCGGTTCGGACGCGACGGTCGCGGCGACGTTCGCCGCGCCTTCGGCCTCGCCCGCGACGGCCTCGGCCTCGTCCTCGGATTCGCCGACCGCGGTCTCTTCGTTGCTACGCGCCAGCTTGCGACCGCCGGCGAGGTACTCGTCGAAGTCGTCGGGGCGGATCAGGTCCTCGACATGGAGGAACGCCGCGCGCTCCTGGCCGATGTCGATGAAGGCGGCCTGGAGGCCGGGAAGAACGCGTGTGACCTTGCCCAGGTACACGTTGCCGACAGTGCTGGACTGGCGGCCTTTTCGTTCGATGTGGAGCTCGGCGATGATGCCGTCTTCGATCAGCGCAGCGCGCGTCTCACGGAAATCACAGCTCAGTACGAGGATGTTCTTGGCCATCGGCGGGAGTCACTTTCCCGCCCGAGGTGAGTGCGAGCCCTGCACGGAAAGTCGACCGCGTTGTGTGCGCGAAAGACGAGGACCGGTCGCACGCTCCGTACCCGACGCGCAGCTCGGCCTCGGCACTCGCCGCGCTCAGGAGGAGCGGGCGCGCCATCAGCGCAGCGTTGTTCGGGTAGCGTGACTCGGTCCACATCGTCGACACCACCTCGGGGAGGTGGAAGAGCTCGTCGCGCCTCGGGCGCGTTACGAAACGGAAGCTCGGCGGGAGAGCCCTACCGAGCGAAAAAACCTTGCGCAAGAGCGCGGAAACAGGGGCAAAAAAAGTGCCTAGCTTGCGGCGATGCGGCTTGAACGACCGCAATCCCCTACCTGTTGGAGTACCGGATCATTTCACCCTGCGCCATGCGAATCGACTTGACGGGCCGGTACGGGGACGGGCGCCGAAGGATCGCGAGCGGAGCTGCAGGCTTAAATAGGGAAAGGCCCTGCCACACCCTTCCGCGCTACCGTTGCTCCGTTTCCGGCCTGGCGGGGTTCACGTTTCCGGGTCGACAGGGCCATACGTCGATGGCGACGGCCTACGAAGTAGATCCATTCGGGGGCCGCGTCCAGCCTCGACGTATTGGCTCGGCCAAATGACCCGGGTCAGGTTGCTCCAAATGACCCTGGGTCAGGTTGGTCGAAATGACCCTGGGTCCTTTTCGGGCGAAATGACCCTGGGTCGGGTGGGGGACGGGCTGGAGACCAAGGGCTCAAGTGTTTGGGATTGCTCACGTTGCGAATGTTGACTGGCCGGCCGGTCACAATTCGCGATTGACGTTCGAGTGGTCGATGACAGAGTCCCGCGCGCCATCGCGACATCGCGCCATCGCGTCGGGGCGGGGATTGGCGGGCGCCGAAGATCTCGGAGGATGACCATGCGTTCGATCATGCGTCGGGCTCTTGCCACGACCGGTGCTGCCGTTTGTCTGACCGCGTTGCCTGTCCTGGCCCACGCCGAGCCCTCGCTTCACCTCGCTCCGTCGGCGCGTGCGCTGCACGTGAGCGCGGCGACGTCTTCGCTCGTCGGTCGCGCGGCGGCTGTCATCGATCACGAGGCGCTCGCGCGCGTCGCGCTCGCGCGCTCGTCGGCGTTCGTGGCGGCGCGTCGTGCGTCGCTCGTAGCGACCGACACGCATCGCTTCGGCGACGGCGAGGTGATCGTGCGCTTCGAACAAACGCACGGCGGCTTGCCGGTCATCGGACGAGGCGCCGCGGTGCGCCTCACGAGCCGCGGTGACGAGATCCTCACCGCGATCGATCTCGAGGAGGACCTTCCGTCGACCATCGCGTCGCTCACTCCCACCGCTGCGGCTTCGATCGCCGCGCGCATCGCCACCGGAGACGTCGCCGCGAGCGACGCGCATCTCGTGGTCTGGCCGCTCGCGAGCGGCGGCGCTCGTCTCGCCTACGCCGTGCTGCCGCGGATCCCCGAGGGCATTCCCATGTCGCCGCGCATCATCGTCGACGCGCAGACCGGCAAGGTCATCGAGGCGCGCGACATGCTGCGCTTCGCCCAGGCGAGCGTGTACCGCTTCAACCCGACGAAGACGCCCACCATCGAGACGCTCGATCTCGCGCTCACGCCGGTGACGCCCGCTGGAGCCGACCCCGCGTATCTCGACAACGCGTTCCTCTTCTCGTCGAACTGCGTCGATCGCAAGAGTGTGCGCGATCTCAACGTGCAGGGGTTCAGCGCGAAGGTCCACGTCTGCGACGTCGCGCAGCTCGCGACGGCGAACGCCGAGGGCAACTACGTCTACACCCCGAGCGATACGGCCGGCGCGATGACCTCGCGCAGCGACGAGTTCTCGGAAGTGTCGATGTACTACCACACCGCCAAGGCCTACGACTTCTTCCGCCAGCTGCAGGGCGTGCCCGACGCGCAGGTGGTCGTCGACAAGCCGCTCCGCGTCGTCGCGAACCTGCAGATCCCCGCCGGCATCGGCGCCGGCAATCTCGCGCTCGCCGCCGATCCCAACACGCCGCTCGACACCTTCCAGAACGCGTTCTTCTCGCCTGCCGGCGGCGGCCTCGGCGCGATCTTCCAGCAGCTCTACGGCTTCAAGACCGGCGGCCTCTGGTTCGGACAAGGACCGCAGCGCGACTACGCGTACGACGGCGACGTCGTCTATCACGAGTTCACGCACGCGGTCGTCGACCACACGCTCAAGCTCGAGGCGTGGCACATCGATGCGCGCGGCGCCATTGATGCGCCGGGCGCGATGAACGAAGGCCTCGCCGATTACTTCTCGTCGGCCATCACCGGCGATCCCGACGTCGGCGAATACGCGTCGAAGGACATCTCGCAGAACTCCGGCGTCATCCGCACGCTCGCCAACCAGGACAAGTGCCCGACGCAGATCATCGGCGAGGTTCACTTCGACTCGACGCTGTTCTCCGGTGCGCTCTGGCAAGCGCGCGCGAGCTTGCCAGAAGGCGATCGCAACAAGTTCGACGCCGCGCTCTACAAGGCGATGCGCACGAATCCCGGCCGCGGCGATCTCGGTTACGACGACCTCGGCAAGCTGTTCCTCGCGACGCTCGGCACCGATCTCCCGGCCGGCGCGACCGCGCTCGACACTGCGTTCGCGTCGCGCGGCATCCTCCCGTCGTGCGAGCGGATCGTCGACCCGAAGAACGGCAAGGTCACGGCGATCGATCCCGTCATCGGTGGCTTCGCAGCGCCCGGTCTGCAATCACTGCCCACCGCCGGCAAGCTCGCGCCCGGCATCCTCCAGGTGCACGGCACGGTGGCGGCGACCGACGCGAAGGTCACCGTGACGATCAGCACGAAGCCCGCCGGTCCCGCAAACCCGCTCGGCGGCGGCGGAACGCCGTTCGCGCCGGTCGCCCTCGTCAAGTACGGCAAGGCGATCACGTGGACGAAGGCCTCGGGCGGCTTCACGCATGACGCATCGAAGGCCATCGAGCTGACCAGCGGTACGAAGCCGGAGGCCACGTTCGACATCCCCGCGGGGACCACCGACCTCTACGTGCAGATCGCGAACAAGGGCGACACCGACGGCGCGTATGACAACGTCACGCTCGCGTTCGCGGCTGCGGCCGTCGATCCGGCCGCCACCCCCGACCCGCCCGCTGCCACCCCGACCGATGCGCCGAAGACCACGGAATCAACGACCGGCTGTGGTTGTTCCACCCCCGGACAACGCGATTCCATTCCCGCGCTTGGCCTCTTCGCGGGTCTGGCGCTGATCGCCGGCGCCCGCGTCGTACGCCGTCGCCGGCGCTGATCTCCCCAGCGCACCCCCTCCTCAGAGACGGCACGTCCTTCGTTTGCGCTGAAGGCTCGGCCGTTCTACCGTCACCTCCGTGAGCCCCATCTCCGAAATCCGCTTCATCGCGCAACGGGAGCTTCGCAAGAACTTCCGCAGCGCCAAGGGCATCGTCCTCCTCGTCTTGTCGCTCCTCGGCGGCACGGCGGTGACGCTCCTCCTCGCGTGGGTCGAGCAGCTGAAGCGAGAGAAGATGCCGGATCTCACGCCGGAGGCCATGCACTCCGCGCGCGAAGACGCCATGACGCGCGCCTTCGGCGATCCGGCGACGGGCAAGCTGCTCGCCGACACACCCGAGGTCCTGCTCCTCGTCTTCTTCATCACGATCTGGCTCACGCCTCTCCTCATCTCGTTGCTCGGCTTCGACAACGTGTCGGGCGACATGCAGCACAAGACGGTGCGCTACTGGACGCTGCGCACCCGTCGCGCCTCGTACATGGTCGGCAAGTGGCTCGGCCTGTGGACGACGGTCTCGGCGATCACGCTCACGATGCACGCGGTCATCTGGGTGGTCTGCATCGTCCGCGGTGAAGCGACGGCGGCGACGGCCATCAGCTGGGGCCTTCGTTTGTGGGTGATCACGCTTCCGATCAGCGCGGTGTGGTGCGGCATCTCCACGCTGGTCAGCTCGATCTTCAAGACACCGATCCTCGCGCTCCTCGCGACGTTCGCGGCGTTCTTCGTGCTGTGGGTGGTCTTCCTGATCGGCCTGCGCTGGAACATCGACGCGCTGACGTACGTGTATCCGAACAGCTTCGACGGCTTCCTCATCAACAAGCGCGTCGATCGTTGGATGATCGGCCTCGCATCGTGCATCGGCATGACGGCGCTGTACGTGGGGGCGAGCTCCTTCATGTTCACCAAGAGGGATCTCTGATGTCCGACGAGACGACGACGGCCACCGCGCCGACGGCGCCTTCGGCACCGCCCGCAGGTCCCGCACCGGCTGCCGAGCCGGCAGCGCCGGCGGCAGCGACGAAGTCCGACGCACCGCCGATGTCGAACCCGTACGCGAAGGACGCGGC
>JAXDMI010000033.1:0-3766 GCA_034666145.1 Myxococcales bacterium
GCGCTGCGCTCGCCATCGGAGAAGAACGTGGACGGCGGAGGCGGAGGCGCGGCACTCGGCGCACCATCGCTGTGCCCGCAGCCGGGGACGAACGACGCAACGGTCGCTGCGCCCGCCCACTGCAAGAGCTGACGTCGAGTCGGTCTCATCACGGCGCACTATGTCCCACGCGAAGCGGACGCGCCCGTCGCCGCGCGAAGTTGCGCGAAGCGCGCGCCGGCATCGAGCGCCGTTGCGCGTGGCTCTGCGCGTGATGCGCAGGGCTGGTGTCTACCGGGCGCGCGACTCGTCGGACACGAGCGGCGCCCACGCGCGATGGGTGCCCTTCGGCGCGACGGTGGGCACCATGCGCGGCTCGGTCGAAGCGAGGATGCGTGAGGGACCGCGACGAAGCTCCGCGAGGCGCGCCGCGAGCGCGGTGCGCACGGCGGGGTCTTCGGTACGGGGCACGTCACCGGCGACCGAAGGGATCAGGAATTTGTTCACGAGCCCGGCGAAAGCGGCGGTCTCGTCGCCCTCCTCGACGAGCGCCGTCATCGTCACGACGAGGTCCTGCTCGGGAAACACCGCGATGCGCTGGCCCTTCCATCCCAGGGCGGCGTGCGCCGTCCATCCCGAACCGAAGCGCAGCGTCCACCAGTACGACCCGTAGTTCGGCTCGATGGAGCCGTGCGCACGATTCCACGGCGTGAAGGAGCGCTCGACCCATTCGCGCGGAATGAGCTGTCTCCCGTTCCACTCGCCGTGCCGAAGATAGAGCAGACCGAGCTTCTGCATGTCGACGGGACGCACGCGCAGGCCGTAGCCGCCGTTGTCGACGCTCGCGGGGTCCTGATGCATCCACTCGTAGTGACGAAAGCCCATGGGCTCGAAGAGGCGCGTCCGGGCGTAATCGAAGGCGGTCTGGCGCGTCGCGTGATGCAGCATGCCCGTCGCGAGCATCGGTGACGTGTCGTTGTACTGGAAGTCGGAGCCCGGTCTCACGAGCGGCGCCTGGGCGAGGGCGAAGCGAACGCGGCTCGGGCTCCGCAGGAACGCGACGAGGCGAGCCTGCGCCTCCGGCGTGTGGACGCGCGGCGGATCCGGCGCATCGAGCGCCGACATCCCGAGCACGTCGTCGATGGTGATCGGGCGGAGCGCCGCGCGCGCGTCCTCCGACGGAAAGAGCGTCGCGGGAAGCACGTCGGCGATGGAAGCGTCGGCAGGCGGCAGGAGATGCTCACCGATGGCGATGCCGACCAGCGCGGAGACGAACGTCTTCGTGACGCTCATCACGTAATGCGCTTCGTCACCCGAGAGACTCGACGTGTAGAGCTCGTAGACGAGCCTGCCATGACGCGACACGAGGATGGAGAGCGCAGGGAAGTCTCGATCGCGAACGGCATCGGCGAGCGCGAGGAGCGGACGGCTATCCATGCCTTCCGCTTCGGGCGTCGAGAGCGGGAGGCGATCGGCGGTGGCGGACGGAGCGATCGTCGACGTCGCGACAGCTACGGGCGCGGGCGCGGGCGCAGGCACCGCCGGATGATGCGCGCATGCGACGAGCGCAGTGAGACCGAGCGCGGCGAGCGGAGCGCGGCGACGCATCCGCCTCAGTGCCGCTTCCTCGAACGTTTGACCTTCGCAGGAAGCGTCGCGATCTTCCCCGACTCCAGCAGCTTGCGGAGCGCGCGCTCCATCTCGCGGCCGAAGATGACACGCACCGCCTCGAGGCCCGTGGGGCGCAGGGCCTGGAACATCTCGGCGGCATCCGTGGTCTCGATGGCGCCGTCGCGGGCTCGCTTCACGAAGAGCTCGACGAGATCGCTCGCGGTGCGCGCCATGTGCTTGCGAACGATGTCCGCGCCGGAGAGCGCAGTCTCGAGATCGATGCCGGCCGCCTCGAGCTTCATGGCGACGACGAGCAGCGCCGGGCTGATGAGGAAGAGCACCTCACCGCGTCGCTCGAGGAGCCGCGCGCGCAGGAGATCGGCGATGAGCCCGGGCCGCTTCGTTCCCGCAAGCTCGTAGAGCTCGGCCTCGGTCACGGTACGGGGATGATCGTTGGCCCACGAAGCCTGCAGCTCCTGCTCGACGCCCAGCCACTCGGCGAGATCGGTCTCCCCCTTGTCGATGCTGGCGAGCAGATCGCGGATGGCGTTGATGCTGAGCCCGCGATCCTGGAGCTGCGCGATGAGCTTGAGCCGTTCGAGATGCTTCGGCCCGTAGTAGGCGACGCGGCCGCGGATCTCGGGCGCCATCAGCGCGCCCCGCGATTGGTAGAAGCGGATGGTCCGGCTCGGCACACGCGCCAGCGACGCCATCTCGTCGATGGTGTGCTCGGCGGCAGTGTCCTGCGATGCGGCGTCGTCGGTCGTGGTCACGGCAGCGGTCATCTTACGCGCTCAAGCCATCTCGCGGATCGCCTCGCGCACGCCCTGGACGCTGCCGCCCTGGCGGCCGAGGCGACCGACGTGGGCGAGCGCCTTCTTCAGCGTGCGTCCCCAGCTGTCGGTCTTGTACGCGATGCCATGACGTTCGCAGATGGCGCGCACCTCGGGAGCCACCTCGCGGAGGCGCTGCGGAGGGAGCGTCGGGAAGAGGTGGTGCTCGATCTGGTGATCGAGCCCGCCGCAAAGCACGGAGATGGGGCGGCTCACCTCGTAGTTGTTGGTCGCCGCGATCTGCATCGCATACCAGTGGCCGCGGCCGTGGGCCTTCGTGCCTTGCGGATAGCTGGCGACGTCGCCGCCGACGTGACCGCAATAGATGGTGGCGGCGGAGTAGACGTCGCGCATGGTCTCGGCGAGCCAGTTGCCGAGCAGGACCTTCCAGAAGAACGGCCCCGCGAGCAGCGGGAAGAAGACGTAGTTCTTCACGTAGTAGGGCACCCACTTGCGGAGCGACCTCTTCCACGCGAGGTGCTTGCTCGCGGGCGAGCGATCGGGGAGCACGTCGAGCTTCTGCTCGAGGCCGTTGTCGAAGAAGACGTCGTTGAGGCCGGTGAAGTGCGTGTTCATGAGGAACGCGAAGTTGGGCGCGAGCACGCCGACCATGAACGCGAGCTGGAACCGCTGGCTCGGTGAGGACGGCGTCTGCTCGGTGAGACGCGCAGGGCCGAAGTGGATGTCCGGGTCCTTGCCGGCGACGTTCGTGTTGCCGTGGTGCTTGACGTTGTGACCCTCGCGCCACGACTCCTCGTCGATGGGCGTGTCCCAGCGGAACGTGCGCCCGCGGAACGACTCTGCGCCGTCGAGCTTGTCGTAGGCGCCGTGCAACGCGGTGTGTCCGATCTCGGTGGCCTGGAGCTGCTTGTGGATCCAGAGCGCGCCAACGCCGAGCGTGAAGGTCACGGGCTCGGGGCTGAAGTGGATCAGCACGCGGCCGACCACCTCCATGACGCGCGAGAAGCGGTCGAGTCGTTTGACGTAGAGCACGTCCTCGGGTCCGACGCGGCCGAGCGCGCGGCGCTTCACCTCGTCGATCTCTTCGCCGAAGGCGCGGTAATCGGGTTCGGACCGCGCGCCTAGCTCCTGGCCTCGGCGTGCACATGCGTTGTCGACGACGTCCATGGTCGTTCCTTCCGGGCAACGGCAGTGCTGGCCCGCGCGAAATGCACGAGCGGCGGGAGGCGCGTCACCCTATAGTGACTCACCTATAACTGTCACAGTCATCACTGTCAAGGTCCCGACCCAGGGTCATTTCCGCATTCCTGACCCAGGGTCATTTCGCGATTCCTGACCCAGGGTCAGGGACGGCCGAAATGACCCAGGGTCAGGGACGGCCG
>JAXDMI010000034.1:0-3170 GCA_034666145.1 Myxococcales bacterium
GTCCTCGACGCCGCGCGAGCGGAGGGCGTGCGGCGCGTGGTGCACACGAGCTCGATCGCTCGCTTCGGCGGCCAGGGCCCGCGCGCGCGCGCCACCGAGAAGAGCGAGTTTGCACTGGGAGTCACCGGCGATCGCTACTCGCGCAGCAAGGCCGACGCGCACGAGGTGGCGGTGCGAGCGGCGCACGAGCAGGACGTCGTCATCGTCGCGCCGTGCGGTCCGATCGGCCCGGGGGACGCCGGACCGACGCCGACCGGCCGCCTCCTCTTGTCCGCGGTGAAGATGCCCGTCGTCGTGGTCGCCGACACCACGACGAACTTCGCCGACGTGCGCGACATGGCGCGAGGACACGTGCTCGCGGCCGAGAAGGGCAAACGAGGCGAGACGTACCTCCTCGGCTGTCGCGACGTCAGCCTCGCCGAGATCGCGCGGATGGCGCTCGATGCGCTCGGCACGAAGAAGCGCATCGTCGTCGCGCCGTTCGTCGCTGCGAGCCTCGTTGCGTGTGGCCTCCAGCTCGTGGCGGATCGCGTGACGCGTCGCCCTCCCCTCTTCACGCCACAAGCGGTGCGCATCGCGAAGCTCGGCCTGCGGGCGGACTGCGCGAAAGCGGTACGCGAGCTCGGCATGCCGCAATCGCCGATCGAACGCGCCGTCGCCGATGCGATGGCGTGGTTCGGACGCGAGGGCTACCTGTGACGCGAACTACTTCTGGCGCATCGTGTGGACGTGCACCGGGATGCGCTCGTTGGCGCAGCCCGCGATCTGCGCCGAGCACTTGCCGCGGATCGAAGGCGCGGCGTCCGGCGTGCGTCGTTCGAGGAACGCCGTCTCGGCGGCAGCTCGCGTGGGCGCGTCGACGCGTAGCGACGGCGCCTCGAGCGCCAGCGATTGGACGCGCAGCATGTCGCCATCGCGCGGCTGCAAGGCGAGGCCACGTCGCGCGGCATCGAGCGCCGCGGCCGAGTCACCGGCGCCGCCGAACGTCATCGCCGCCGTCGCCCACGCCGTGTCGTCGCGCGGCGATCGGGACGCCACCTCGAGGAAGAGCGGAGCGGCGTCGGTCAGCTTCCACGTCGCCGCGAGGACCTCGGCCCGCGCACGTTGCATGGCGACGGGCGGGCTCATCCCGGCTTCGCGAGCCGCAGCATCGGCGCGCTCCGCTACGGCGAAGGTCTCGTCGGTGCGGCCTTGCTTGGCGGCGATCATCGCGATCGCGCCGAGCGCCATCGCGCGCTGCCGCGGCGTCTGCGCGAGCTCGAGTGCCGCGAGGAGCGGAGCACGCGCGTCGTCGAGGCGCTCCGAGAGCGCGTGGGACAGCCCGAGCCCGTAGGCATAGCGCCGCGCGAAGGCTACCGCCGGCGTCTCCGCCGCGCGCGCCGCTACCTCGTTCGCGCTCGCATCCGCGTTCATCGCCACCGCGGAACGTCCGAGCTCGGTCACTGGCTGCACTCTGCACGCATCGAGCGCCCGTGCGACCTTCTTCAGCCCCACATGACCGAACGATTTCCCGCGAGCGCTGCGCGTGTCGGCGCACGCCGCGCGCTGCAGCTCGAGGTTTCGCGAGCGATGCCGCAGGCGCACGGTCACCGTCAGCGGGTAGCGCGAGGCATCCTCCGGCGCGACGAAGCCATACCCGACCACCGTCGCATCGCGCGGCGCCACCGTGTTGTTGAACACGCCCGCCGCGAACTCGTGCGTCTCGCGCACGTCGAGCCGCGCGCCGTCGTTCTTCGCCATGTACGACGACAGCACGTGAGCGGTGGGATCGGCGCCGGTCGCTTCGTGATTCGTGCCGGCCTCCGCCACGCGTCGCCCTTGCTTGTCCTCGATCAGCAGCTCGAGCCACGTCCCTTGCGCGTCCATCACGCCACCCGGGAAGCGATGGCCGACGTCGAGGTTGCGGAGCGCGACGTCGACGACGGCATGCTCGCCGCGCACGAGCGCCAACGGCGCGGACGAGACGAGCTCGGCGCGGCCGCTCTCGTGACGCAGCCCGGCTACGTCCACCGAGACGCGGTCCGCGAGGAACGCTTGCGCCTTCTCGACGAGCTCGGGATCGTTCTGCATCGATGCGAGCCACGTGTGGCCGCCCAGGAAGAAGTGCGAAGCGACGGTGCCGTTCTTCGCGCCGGCATCGCCCTGCGTCGCCGGCACGCGCGGCATGTGACAACCGCGGCAGTCTTTTTGCGGCACTTCGTCGTCGATCCGAGCCGCCTCGCTGCCCGCGAACGCCGAGCGCGCCCACGGTGAGACGTCGTCCTGACCGACGAGGTGATGCGCGTTGCCGGTGGACTCGTCGAGGAACGCCTTGTGACACGACGAGCACATCTCCGCGCTCCGCAGCGTCGCGCGACCGACGCGCGCGCGATGCCGGAGGACGCTGCCGGCATCGCCATCCTTGGGGATCGGCGCCGGCGAGAGATCGAGGTCCCAGCTCGCGTTGCCGTCGGGACGCGCGGCATCGATGGAGTGACACGTCTTGCACGTGATGCCGGCATGCGCGCGGAGATCGTTGGGCTCGATGCTCGCCAGCATGGCGCCGTCGATCAGCAGCGCGACGTCGTGGCACCCGGCGCAGAACTGGCTCGTCTTCTCGCCACGGTCCTTGCGCAGCTTGTCGACGACGACGCGATACACCGGGTTGTTGAACGAGGCGAACGCGTGCGCGCTCTTCCTCCACTGCGACGCGACGTCGGAGTGGCACTGCGCGCAGTCCTCGACGTCCGCGAGCGTGTCACCGGCGCCCTGCGGAACGGCGCGCGCCGGATCGCCGGCGATGCGCGCGAGCGAAGGCGCGAGCAATCCGGTGCCCGGCACGGGAAGGAGCGGCGACGGCGTGGGTCGAGCCGTCGTCGGAGACTCGCCGTGGGGCTCGCGTTCGTGCGAGCCCGTGCTGCACGCCGCGGCGACGACGAGCGCTCCGATGGCGACAGCGAGCCGCGCGCCCCCCTTCATCGCGTTCGCCGCACCTCGCGCTTGGAACGACGCCGCGTCACCAGCACGAGCACGCCGAGGCCGGCGAGCACCGCACCTGCGTCGCCCATCGAAGACGACGCGCTCGTGCAGCCCGCACAGCCGGATTTCTTCGCGCCGCTCGCGGCCGCACCGCCACCGGCGTCGCCGCCGCCGTCGTTCACCGGACCCGCGACATCGGGTGGCGGCGCTGC
>JAXDMI010000035.1:0-6528 GCA_034666145.1 Myxococcales bacterium
TTCACCATCCGCGCCGCCGTGATCCGACGGAACGCCGCGCCCTCGCTCATGCCGAGACGGCGCTGGCAGAAGTGGAACATCGAGGTGCAAGCCGCACGCAGATCCAGACGTCGCTCCTCCACCTCGAGCAGGTGCACGATCAACCGCGCCGTCAGCACATGGCCTTCCGCGCACAGCGTCGAGAGTCGAGACACGAGGGCGTCATCGGTGAGGTCGGTCAGATCGTTGCGGTGCATTCCACCTCTCTACCATCGTGGTTTTCGGTGCTCTGAGCGCCGCGCATACGCGTCGTCGCGGTCGCGATCACCGCGCGAGATCTCTCGCGCGCGAAACGCGCGCAGCACGCCACGAGGCGCCCGCACGACCTGCCGACGGCACGACTCGGTGCTCCGCGCACCGAAGCGCCGGAGAAGCCGTCAACATCAAAACGCCGGAACGCTCGACGACGTGCTCGCTCGCGACAGCGTGTGTCGCGCTCGGCCGGCAGTCGCCGCGCCAGGACATGTGAGAACCCGCGCAGCAAGCCGCGCAGCAAGCCGCGCAGCAAGCCGCGCTGTAGCCCCGCGCCGCGATCCGCCCCGCCCGACAGCATTCGAATCGCGCCCGTGAACCCATCACGTCCTCTGTCGCGGCACTGGCCTCAGCGCTCAGGTCGGCAGCGTCGAGTTGGTTTCGAGCAGCATCCGGTACACGCGCATGTTCGGCCGGTACCGCCCTGCGAAGAACTCGGCATCGCTACCGTTGAACACCCGAGCGAGCGCCGCTCCGACGGCCGGAGACCTGGACACGCCCGCGTCGCAGTGGACGACAATGCGTTCGACGTCCAGCCGGTGCTGGAGCACGAAGCTCCAGATCTTCGTGGCGTGTTCGCGGGAGAACAGATCACGCTCCGCGTACCGGTCCGAGGCGGTCTCGGCATCTGCGAACGAGAGGCGGAGAATCCCAAGACACGCAGAGTTGTTCCGAACACGCGCCACGTCGTCGGCGCTGCTCGTAATCGAGATGAGTATGTGCGGAACCTCGTGAGGTCTTCCGGCGTCGAGCGCGCTCCGGCTGTACACGAAGATCTCCATCGCGCCTGGAGTCTACGCTCGACCAGGAACGGAACGCGGAGCTGCTGCACGGTCGAGAAGTGCACGCCGAGGTCGAGCATGTCACCGATGAACGTGCGCCCGAGGTCGTGGGGAGAGAATCGGGCGACCTCGGCGTGCCGTGTGAGGCGTCGAAAAATGTCCAACACGGACGGGTCGGTCAAACCTCCGGGCGCCGTTCGTGACGTGACGACAAGCCCTCGTTGCGGCCGTCCCCTTCACCTCGAGCACGCGAGCACGCAAGAAAATCAACTTTAAGGCGACGAAAAGAGCCCAGCAGTTCCAAGCACTTGCCGCATCTCGTGAAGGTCTCGGTAAGTTTTTATACGCCACGGGCTTGCATCCACCTACACCGGAGCTACACCGAGCTCAGCACAATGAAGCTCTCCCTGACGCGACTCCCCCTCATGATGCTCCTCGCCGCCAGCACCGCCGTTGCGTGCGCGGCCCCCACCGACGCCGGCGACGAGGGCGTGCAGGGAAGCGAGGAAGACCTCACGAGCCTGACGGCTCGCGCTCGTAAGCTCCAGTTCGCCGGCTACGTCTACGTCGCGGACGGGACGAGCGATTCGGAGATCGTTCGCGCGGTGAAGCAGCAGACGCAGTCGGCGTTCGGCGCGCTCCGCACCGCCAAGGTCGGCGTCAACAGCCGCGAGCTCAAGGACGTCGACCCGACCACGTTCCTCAAGACCCCGGTCTCCGTCGTCGACCCCGCGCATCCGGGCACCGCGACCAAGATGACGAAGGTCTCGTACACGTACACCGACGACGCGCTCGTCCCGATCCCGATGGCGACGCGCACGGCGATCTCGCTCGCGCTCCTCGGCAACGGCTACGCATCGAAGGTCGACCACGTCCTTCCCGAGTGCACGGCGAACGACAAGGAAGCGAAGGAGTTCACGGGCTCCATCTGGTACGTGTTCGACCCGTCGGTCTCGACGTGCAAGCCGGCCATGGTCGCCGAGCAGCAGAAGATCGACGCCGATCGCCACGGCCTCGCGGCTGGTCAGATTCCGGTGAGCGAGGTCAATCGCCTCTACATCCCGATGCAGGCAAACCTCAAGTCGGCGTCGCAGACGACCGCCACCAAGTATCCCGAGTACGACCGCCTCTACAGCGGCGGCGTCGAGTCCGGCAAGCTGGTGATCGGCATGGTCTCCGGCATGATGGCCGACTGGGCCGCGGGCGAGCACCACGACACGTTCGAGGACGAGGGATTCGACATGTGGATGGGCGGCCTCCGCGAGGTCTTCAAGGCTCGCCCCGGCTTCAAGCTCGCCTCCGTCGATCCCCAGGCGGACCTCCTCAAGTACAAGGTCGGCTCGACCAACGTGACGTTCACGTCGTTCGAGGACGTGATCGCGTTCGAGCTCGACAACCGCAACCCCGCCGGCATCACGTCGTCCAACCGCAACGCGCTCCGCAAGGCCGTCGCCGACAACGTCGTTCACCGCTTCATCACGTTCGAGGTGCCGGTTCAGGTCACCATGGGCGGCCAGACGAAGCCCGTCACCATCAAGCTCCAGTCGTACTTCGGCGCAGAGACCGACTCGACGCCGCACAAGCGCCTGATCAAGACGAGCGACATCTTCGTCTACAACGGCCACTCGTACATCGGCTACGGCCCGCTCGATCCCAGCCGCTTCACCGCGTCTGACTTCCCGGCGAGCTACCAGGTCATGAACGTGAACGGCTGCGTCTCGTACAATTACTACGAGAAGGACTACATCCCGCTGAAGCAGGGCGGCACGAAGAACCTCGACCTCGTGTCGAACGGCCTCGAGAGCTGGGTCAACGAGAGCGGTCCCGCGATGGGCCGGTTCGTCGGCGCCTTCATCGACGGCAAGCAGAGCTCGTACAAGGACATCCTCAAGGCCTCGCAGTTCACGTACTTCGGCTACGACTGGGGCATGGACGCCCTCCGCGTCGTCGACGGCGAGGTCGACAACAAGTACACGCCGACGCTCAAGCCGATCACGGTGCAGTGAGGCTGAACCTCCTTCGGCCACAGCGGCCACCGCCGCCACCGAAGGTTCACGCATTCCTCGCCGTTCATTACGACGAAGAATTCCTCAACGAAGTCGCCGCGCTGGCCGAACGCCTGCGCGGCGACGCGCGTTTGTCGGCGGCAACATGGGTACCTGCGCACGCCGTCGACACCACCATCCACTTCTTCCTCGACACGCGTGAAGCGCAGCGCGCGAGGCTGACGGCGTTCGTCGACGAGCTCGCCGCTCTCGCGTCGGAGCTCCCGGCGCCGCTGCACGTCCGCGCTTCGAGGCTGCATGGCCTTCCGACCGCGGACAGCGCCCATTTTCTCGTCGTCGACGTGGAGGACGACGGACCGGCGCGCACGTTGACCACGCTGCAAGCGCGCGTCGAAGCGGAGGCGGTGGCGCTCGGCTACAAGGCCCACGAGCGACCGTTCGCGACATTTCTCAAGCTCGCGAGGGTGACTCCGGCAGTCGATGTATCGGGGCTCGCCGATGCCGCGAGCTCGCTGCCGGCGGCGCGGATCACGGCGATCTCGCTGTATGCGAGCAGTCCGGTCCAGATCGGAGACGTCCACAACCGCTACGATTGCCTCGCGACAGCGGAGCTCGAGGCGACGTAGGCTGCCGCCACCCGCAGCAAGCAGCAGAGGACCCGATGCAGCGCACCTTCTTGGCGGTCGACTTCGACGCCGCATTCCTCGACGACGTTGCCGCGCTGGCTGGACGCTTGCGCGGCGATCCGCGTTTGTCGGCGGCGCGCTGGGCGGCGCACGAGACGTTGCACACCACGCTGCGTTTCTTCGGCGACACCAGCGACGCGCAGCTGCCCAAGCTGCGTGCGCTCGTGAACGAGCTCGCGGCCACGGCGTCGCTCTCGCCGCCATCGGCTCTGGTGCGCGTGGCGGCCGTCCACGGATTTCCCGAGCGACGGCGCGCCCATGTCCTCGTGCTCGACGTCGCCGACGCCGGATCGACGCCGTTCCTCGCTCCGCTCGCCGCGCGAGCCGAGGCGGAGGCGATCGCGCTCGGCTTCGCCGCGGAGGCGCGGCCGTATCACGCTCACCTCACGCTCGCGCGAATGCGCCAGGCGGTCGACGTCTCGCCCCTCGCCGAGGAAACTGCCACTCTCCCGCAGGGCCGCGCGACCGCCATCACGCTCTACGCGAGCAATTCGTCGCCGAACGGTGCAGTCTACACGCAACTCGCGTCGGCGCCTCTCGCGCCGGGCTAGCGTCGTCGTGGAGTCGCGATCGCGCTAGAGAGCGAGCAGCGCTTCGCGGACGCCGTCGTGAGCGAGCGTGTCGAATGCATGATGGGCGCCGAGCTCGCGGAGTGAGCGTGGCTCGAAGCCGCCGGTGCCGACGCCGATGCACTCGGCGCCGATGCCCTGCGCCGCGGCCACGTCCTTCGGCGTGTCGCCGATCACCACGACGCGGCACTCGCTGACAGGAACACCGAGCGCGGTGGCGCCTCGTTGCGCGCCGACGCGGAGGAGCTCGGTGCGGTCCTCGGCGTCGCAGCCGAAGCCACCGAAGGGGAACGAGCCGTCGAGCGAGCCGCGCGCGAGCTTCGCGTACGCGCCCTTTCGGACGTTGCCGGTGCCGAGACCGATCGCGGTGCGCGCCGTCTTCGGCAGCCACTCGAGGATCGACGTGACGCCGGGATGCACGCGGTACGTCTCGGTGCGGCGGACCTCGTCGGCGAGCCGCACGAGGTAGGCGTCGAGGACGCGATCGATCGCGGCGTCATCGAGCGGGTGACCCTCGAGCGCGCGCAGGCCGGTGCGGACGATGGCGCGATCGGTCATGCCGGCGAACGAGAACTCGATGGCGGCGACGCCGTGCGGACCGTGGAGCTCGCCGAACGCGCCCTCCATCGAGCGACGGCCTGCGCCGCCGGTCGAGATGAGCGTGCCGTCGATGTCGAAGAGGAAGACGGTCGGACGCATGCGTTTAATCCGTCAGAAGCGTAGCATGCGCGCATGACGTATCTCTTCGAGACCGAGGAGCACACGCAGCTCCGCGACAGCGTCCGGCGCTTCGCGCAGAAGCACATCGCGCCGCACGCCCACGCCTGGGAAGAGGCCTGCGAGTTCCCTCGCGAGCTCTACAAGACCGCGGCGGAGGCGAACCTCCTCGGGATCTCGTACCCGACCGAGGAGGGCGGCGCCGGCGGCGATCTCATGCATGCGCTCGTCGCCGCCGAGGAGATGGTCCTCTACGGACACTCGGTGGGGACGTGCGTCGGGCTCAACAGCCACGGGATCGCGCTGCCTCCCATCCTGCGCGTCGGTACGACGGAGCAGAAGAAGCGCTTCGTCCTGCCCGTGCTCGCCGGCGAGAAGGTCAGCGCGCTCGCCATCACCGAGCCCAACGGCGGCAGCGACGTCGCGAGCCTCCGCACCAAGGCGGTGCGCGACGGCGACTTCTACGTGGTGAACGGCGGCAAGACGTTCATCACGTCGGGCTGCCGCGCCGACTTCGTGACCACCGCGGTTCGCACCGGCGGCGAAGGCCACGGCGGAATCTCGCTGCTCGTGATCGAGCGCGGCACGCCGGGCTTCACGGTCAGCAAGAAGCTGCAGAAGACCGGCTGGTGGGCGAGCGACACCGCGGAGCTCGCGTTCGAGGACTGCCGCGTCCCCGTCGCCAACCTGATCGGCGAAGAGAACATGGGCTTCCTCGCCATCATGATCAACTTCGCGACCGAGCGGCTCTTTCTCGCGGGGCAGTGCGTCGCCATCGCCGAGCTCGCCTATCGCGAATCCGTGAAGTATGCACGCGATCGCAAAGCCTTCGGAAAAACCCTGATGGGACACCAGGTCTTGCGTCACAAGCTCGCCGACATGGTCACGAAGATCGCGGCCGCCCGCGCGCTCGTGAGCGAGTGCGCGGTCCGCGTCGTTCGCGGAGAGCAGGTCCCCGGCCTCGCCGCGATGACGAAGAACGTCTCCACGGACATGTGCTCTGCCGTCGTGGATCAGGCGGTCCAGATCCACGGCGGCAACGGCTACATGCGCGAGTATCTCGTCGAGCGTCTGTATCGCGACGCGCGCCTCTACCCGATCGGCGGAGGCACGCGCGAGATCATGAACGAGATCATCGCCAAGACCGAAGGCTACTGAGCCTTCGGCTCCCTGACCGCGCGTTCGATCCGCTCGCTCACGGGCAGCTGGCGGCGTAGCTCGGGTAGATGGCGTTGCAGCTCGCCTCGCTCGACATCACGGCGGTGTAGGTCTGATCGCAGGCGCTCTTCTTGTTCGCGTCGGCGATGGCCGCGCAGCAGGCCATCAGCTCCGCGCACGAGTGCATGGCGCCGCCGGACGAGCCGCTGGTTCCGCTGGTCCCGGCGTCCGTGCCGGCCGTGAGGCAGGCGGGCGGCGGGCACTTCGACATGGCGCAGGTGCCGCTGTTCGAGAGCGCCGTCGTGCAGGCCGAGTCCGG
>JAXDMI010000036.1:0-4884 GCA_034666145.1 Myxococcales bacterium
GCTGCGCTCGTCGTCCTCACGCTCGCGACTCTGGTGTTCCTCGCGCTGCGCATCCTGCCCGGCGATCCCGCCGCGCTCGTGCTCGGCGATCAAGCGAGCGAGGCGCAGCGCGCGGAGCTCAACGCGAAGCTCCATCTCGACGAGCCGATGTGGATGCAATATGCACGCTTCCTCTTCGGGCTCGTGACGCTCGACCTCGGGGACTCCGTGCGACGCCCGGGCGTCTCCGCCGTCGCGCGCGTCCTCGATGCGATGGGCCCCACCGCATCGCTCGCCGCCATCGCGGTGGTGCTCGGCGCGGTGCTCGGGGTCGGCGCTGCCGTGCTCGGTGCTGGTCCATGGCTCGGCTCGCGCCGCACCTGGGTCGATCGCGGTGCGACCGCGCTCGCCGCGACGCCGCTGCTCGCCTTCGCGCCGGTGCTCACGTTCGCGCTCGCCGCGCGGCTGCGCGTCGTGCCGTTGCCCGGCGACCCCGAGGCTGGCGCCGCGGGCCTCCTCTTCGCGAGCGGCCTCCTCGCGCTGCCGTTGGCCGCGCACGTCGCGCGCGTGTCGCGTGCCGCGCTCGACGACCTCGGTCGCGCGCAGTTCCTCGGCGTGGCGCGCGCGAAGGGCGGAAGCCACGCGCGCGTGCTGTGGGTGCACGCCATTCCCGCGGCCATCGGCCCGATCGTCACGGTGCTCGGCACGCAGCTCGGCGCGCTCCTCGGAGGCGCGGTGGTGCTCGAGCGGCTCTTCGAGCGGCGCGGTCTCGGCACGTTGATCCTGGAGGCCTACGCCTCGCGCGATCTCCCCGTCCTGGAGGCGGCGGTGGTCTTCTCGGGTGCGCTCTTCGTGGGCGCGCAGCAGCTCGCGTCGGCGGCGCACGCCGCGATCGATCCGCGGGTGAGATCCTAGATGGCGCAGGCGTCACGGCTCCGCGCGATCCTGGTGCGCGTCGCGCCGCTCACCGCGATGATCGTCGTGACGACGGTGGTGGCGTCGGGCGCGCGCTCGCCGACGCATCTCGATCCCGAGCTGTCGTGGGCGGCGCCGTCGTCGTCGTGGCCGCTCGGCTGCGGTGAGGCGGGCGTCGACCTCCTCGCGCTCGTCGCGCATGCCACGCAACGCGGCGTCGTGCTCGCGGCGGTGGTGGCGATGGTGGGCTTCGTGATCGGCTGTCCGCTCGGCGCCGTCGCGGGCCTGGTTCGCGGAGGCTTCGAGCGCGCAGTGTCGCGCGCGTGCGATCTCGTACAGGCCTTCCCGACGTTTCTCCTCGCGCTGGTCGTGCTCTCCGCCGTCCGCACACCGACGCGCGCGCATCTCGGTGCGGTGTTCCTCTTGACCGCGTGGGCACCGTTCACGCGGCTCGCGCTCGCGCAGACGCGCGTGCTCCGCGATTCGGCGTTCGTGGAGGCGGCTCGTGCGCTTGGCGGCGATCGCGCGCGCGTCGTCCTCCGCCATCTGTTGCCGAACCTGCTCGGCGTCGTGGCGGTGCAGCTCGGCTCGACCGCCGCCGCCATCGTGGTCAGCGAGGCGGCGCTCGCGTTCGTCGGTTTCGGAACGCGCGACGGCGTGTCTCTCGGATCCATCCTCGATCAGGGCGTTTCGGCGATGCTCCGTGCGCCGCACGTCCTGCTGGTCGGCGCCGCGAGTGTCTTCCTGACCAGCACCGCGCTCATGATCGCAGGTCGGGCCTTCGACCCTTCGTTTGCCCGCGGACGCGCTCGACACTAAGAAGAAACCGATGCTCGCCCCGCCGCCGCTCCCACGCACGCTCGAAGCCAGCGTGCGTGATCTCGACAGCGCGAAGCCGGAGATCCGGGCGTCGGCCATCCACGACCTGCTCCGTCATGCGCGCGGCGATGATGCCGTGCGCGAGCGGGCGATTCCGCTCCTCCAGAAGCGCCTCGACGACGAGCAGTCGAAGGTGCGTGCGGCGGCTGTCGTCGGGCTCGCCGATCTCGACGCGAAGGACGCCGTGCCGAAGATCCTGCGCGCCGTCGACGACGACGACGCTTACGTGCGGCAGATGGCGCTGAGCGCGCTCGGCGAGATGCCCGATGCGCGTGCGCTCCCTCGCGTTCGTCGTGCGCTCACCGACGATCGCGCCGAGATGCGCTACCAGGCGGTGATCGCATTCGCGCGCATCGCCGACGACGCCAAGGAGATCGATCGCGCACTCCTCGTCGCGACCAACGACGATGACGACGCGGTCGTCCACATCGCGCTCCGCGTCGCCGAGGAGCGCCTCGACGCCGGTGAGCCGCTCGATGCGCGCCTCGTGACGCGCGCGAAGGCGCTGCTCGACTCGCCGTCGCCGCACCTCGCGCTCGTCGCCGCCATCGTCCTCGCGAAGGCCGGCGACGCAGCCGGACATCCGCTCCTCTTGCGGGTGGTGCGCGGCGAGAAGGTGAACGGGCAGTCCCCCGAGAAGGAGGACGAGCGCGCGGCCGTCGAGCTCGCCGGCGAGCTCGGTCTCGAAGCGGCGCGACCGCATCTCGAGAAGCGCGCATGGGGCGTCATGCACTTCGTCCGCGACACCTGCGTCTTCCACGCGAAGATCGCGCTCGCACGCATGGGCCATCCGCGCGCGATCGCCGAGATCATGGCCGACCTCGATTCGAATCGCCCTGATCTCCTCGGCGGTGCCGTGGTCTCCGCCGGACGCGCGCGGCTCGTGCAAGCGCGCGCGAAGATCGAACGCATCCCCACCGTGGCCGTCGACCCGGAGCTCGTGCGCGAGGCGCTGGCGCGGCTCGATCGCGCGAGCAAGGATGCGAAGGCCACGACGGACGCCCCGAGCGAGGGCAACGCGTCTTGAACGTACCGCAGGACCTGCTCGACCTCCGTTACCGCGGGCGCGCGCGCGGGCACGTCGAGAGCTGGTTCCTCAAGGCCAACGAGCCGGGCGGTCGACGCGCGATCTGGCTGAAAAATACGGTGTTCGCGCGGCCGCCTAGCGCCGATCGCAAGCACGGGCTCGTTCCGCCGATGGCCGAGGCGTGGGCCATCGCCTTCGATCGCGAGCGCGGTCATGTCGCGACGAAGACGTCGGTTCTCCTCGAGCGCGCACGCTTCGCACGCGGGACGCTCGACGTCGAGATCGACGGCTGCGAGCTGTCGCTCGGTCGGGCGCGCGGCAACATCGCGAACGGCACGCGTCGCGTCGGGTGGGACCTGGCCGTCGGCCCCGAGCTTGCCGCGCCGATCCTGCACCTGCCGCGCCGTTCGCTCTACGACGCACGGTTTCCGGCTTCCAAGCTCGTCACGCCGCTCACCGACGGTCGCGTGACGGGCTCGGTGCAGGTCGATCGCGGCGACGGCAGCGCCGCCGAGGAATGGAACGTCGGCGACTGGCCCGCGATGGTCGGGCACAACTGGGGACGGTCGCATCCGCGCCTCTACGCGTGGGTCCACTGCAACGCGTGGGACGACGCCGAAGACCTCGCGTTCGAAGCCGTGAGCGCGCGCGTCCGCATGGGCCCGCTGCTGTCGCCGATGGGCACCGCCGTCTTCGTTCGCTGGAAGGGGAGGAGCTGGGACCTCAACGCGCGCGAGCTCCTCGGGCAGAACCGCGGATCGATCTCGCTGCGCCGTTGGGAGGTCGCTGCCGCCGGGCAAGGCCTCGAGGTCCGCGCGGAGCTCTCGGCCGAGACCGATGACCTCGTCGGGCTGCATTACCCGAATCCCTCGGGCGCGATGACCTACTGCCTCAACACGAAGCTCGCACGCACGCGGCTCGAGCTGCGACTCCCCGGGCGTCCGCCGTTCGTCGCGACGGCCCGGACCGGCGCCCTGGAGATCGGCACCCGCGACCACCAGCACGGCGTGAGGATGTACTTGTAACATGCAACCAGATCGCGTTGCCGCGTCTCGCAACGTCGTCGCCGCCATTGCGGCGGTGCAGCTCCTGGCGCTCGCGGTATGGGCGGGCGGTCTGCTCGCTCTCGGAGCCATCGTCGCGCCGATCGTCTTCCGCGTCGTCCCGGCGCCGACGAGCGCGGACGCCATGACCCTCGTCTTCCGTCGCTTCGACGTCGTGGCGATCGTCTGCGCGGCGGTGGCGCTCGTCGCGGAGGCGGCGTTCGCCAAACGAGGAGGCAAGGTCACGCGCGGCGACCTCGCGCGTGGCCTTTGCCTCGTCGCCGCGTCGGGGCTCGCCATCGCGATCGGCGCGTGGCTCTCGCCCGCCATCGCGGACCTCCATCGGGCGGGCGCCGTGCGCGCCATCGGCGAAAGTGGGCTCGCGCTCGAGCGCCTCCACCACCTCGCCGAGGCGTTCGCCAAGGCTGAAATTTTCCTCCTTCTCGCGACTTTCGTCCTGGGCATCGCCAAAGCCTCGCGTTCGCCCCACTGACGAGGTAAGGAGGCGTTCAGGCACGCCGATTGCTCTTCGTCGGGCCGGGATTCTGCGTCGGTTGTCGTGCGTCGGCTTCTAGTCACCTAGCGCCGCCCGCGGTCCCCGACCAACGCGGCATCCTTCTAAACAACGACACAATCGTGGGCACGTAGCGACAACAGGGCATCGAAAGCCGTCAACAATTTGCCGCGGTGAAGCGGCTGTCATGCCCGCGCGTCGGCCGCCCACGTCGATGCACGGTTTGCTCGCGGCGGATCAACCCGCCCGCGAACAGGAATGAGGCGAGTCAATATGTTCAAGAAAATGTTCGCTCTTGCGAGCGTCACGGCCCTCACGGGTCTGGTCGCCACTCTCTCGGCCGCGGGCTGTTCCTCGACCACGACCGTTGCCGACACCGGCGACGCCACCCCCGGCACGGACGGCGGAAAGAAGACCGAGGGCGGCGTTATCACGCCCCCCGGCGACGACGGCGGCGACAGCAGCACGCCGGCCGCGGTCGAGGAGCAGACGGTCGGCAAGTTGTGCACCTCGCCCGCGGACTGCAA
>JAXDMI010000037.1:0-4253 GCA_034666145.1 Myxococcales bacterium
GTCGTCTTCGCAGCGGTTTTTTCGAGGTCTTCGTCGCCGGCGTCGTCGACGTCCCCCACGTCGAAGCGAATGCCGGCCTTCTGCAAGCGAGCCGTGGCGATCCCGAGAGCCACCTCGCTCTGGTCGATCCCCACGAACGTCCGTCCGAGGCGGGCGGCGACCGCGAGCGTCGTGCCGCTCCCCGCATAGGGGTCGAGCACCACCTCACCCTCGTCGGTCAGCGCGAGGATGAGCCGCTCGAGAAGCGCCTCGGGCTTCTGCGTGGGATAGCCGGTGCGCTCACGCGACACCGGCGCGATCACTCCGATCTCCCAGACGTCGCCCATCGGCACGCCCTTCGTGGCCTCTTCCGTCGTGGACGAGCGCGCGCGGCGACCGTCTTTCTCGAAGACCGCGCGTTGCTTGTTCGTGCCCCATGTCGCGAGCGTCGACGCCGCGAGCGGCTCGTACGGCGTGTTGAAGCGCGGCTTCGTCTTCGGGCATTTCCGCCAGCGCAGGAGCACGTCGTGCACGCGCTGGAAGTTCGGCGTCTTGCTGGGCCAGCGTCGATAGCGCCAGATGATCTCGGACGCGAAGCACTCCTCACCGAAGATCTCGTCGCCCAGCACCTTCAAGTAGTGGCTCGTCTTCGAATCGACGTGCAGCACCACGGACCCATGCGGCGCGAGGAGCTCGCGGATCAAGACGAGGCGCTGGCCGATCGACTCGAGGTACTCGGCGCGGGAGGACCAGCGATCGTCGAAGGCAAACTGCTTGGGACGTGCTTTCAGCGGCCCGGCGCGATCCTTCGCGCGGACGGTGGGCGTCTGCACGATGGCCTCGTGCGCGTGCCCCGTGAGGAACGGCGGATCGAGATACGCGAGCGTGACCTTGCCCTCGAGGCTCCCTGCGAGCTCGGCCAGCGCGCGCCGATTGTCGCCGCGCACGAGCTTCCCGCGTCCGCCGGCCGCGACGAGGACCGACGACGGCGGACCGTGCGACTCGTTCTCGGGCGTGAATATGCGCTCTTTGCCCGTCCAGGAGAGACCGATGGCCGGGCGCGATTGCTTCACGATCCGGATCGTAGAAATTCGGATCGAGCGCGCGCCAGTTTGTGACGAAGGCCGCCTCTACTAGACTCGCGCCGTGACCCAGAAGAGCCCGTTCGCGACCACCGTGGAGATGACGCCGCCCAAAGACTTGGCCAAGGCGCGCGTCTTCTCCGGCATCCAGCCCACCGGTGAGCTCCACATCGGCAACTACCTGGGAGCGGTCCGCACGTGGCGCCAACAGATCGAAGACGGCAAGGAAGAGACGATGTTCTGCATCGTCGACGCGCACGCCATCACCGTGCCGCACGATCCCAAGGAGCTGCGCAAGAACATCGACGACCTCGCCCTCGATCTCATCGCGTGCGGGCTCGACCCCGAGAAGACCACCCTCTTCGTGCAGAGCGACGTTCGCGAGCACACGGAGCTCGCGTGGTACCTCGCCGCGGTGACGCCGATGGGCGACCTCCATCGCATGACGCAGTTCAAGGAGAAGGGCGAGGGCAAGGAGTTCGTGTCGACCGCGCTGTTCACCTATCCGGTGCTGATGAGCGCGGACATCCTGCTCTACAAGGCCACCGTCGTTCCGGTCGGCGACGATCAGGTCCAGCACCTCGAGCTCGCGCGCGAGACGGCGCGTCGCTTCAACCATCGCTTCCCGCACGACGACGGTAGCGAGGTCTTCGTCGAGCCGAAGCCGCGTCTCTCGGCGACGCCGCGCATCATGGGCCTCGACGGCACCTCGAAGATGTCGAAGTCGAAGGGCAACACCATCGGCCTCTTCGAAGAGCCGAAGCCGTTCTGGGACAAGCTGAAGAAGGCCTACACCGATCCGCAGCGACTGAAGCTGAGCGACCCAGGCCGTCCCGAGATCTGCAACATCTTCACGATGCACAAGGCGGTCAGCCCCAAGGAGACGCAGGACGAGGTCGTTGCAAACTGCACGGGTGCGAAGTGGGGCTGCGTCGCATGCAAGCAGGTGCTGTTCGACAACTTCGAGAAGGAGCTCATTCCGCTCCGCACGAAGCGGCAGCAGCTCTCGGTCGACTCGGTACGACAGGCGATGGGCGACGGCGCGACGAAGGCTCGGCGCATTGCCGTCGAGACGATGAAGGAAGTGCGCGAGGTCATGGGTCTCGGAAGCCTCGCGACGTGAAGGCTCCCGCGCTGGCGTTCGCGGCGCTCACGCTGCTCGCGGCTCTCGCGACGGCGTGCTCACGCGCTGCGCCGGATGCGACGCCGGAGGGCGCGGTACGTCTCTTCGTCGAGAAGATGGAGACGGGCGCCGAGGATCCGCGTGCGATGCGCGATGCGTATGGCCTCCTCGGACCGCATGCACGCTCGAACCTCAAGGAGCGCGCCGATCGCGCGAGCAAGGGCCAGGGTCGTCGCTACGAGCCGTTCGAGATGCTCGCCGAGGGTCGTTTCGGCCTGAAATTCAGGCCAAAGACCATGAACGCGAAGATCGACGGCGACGACGCGTTCGTCGAGGTCCGCGGCGACGGCCCCGAGGAGCGCGCCACGGTTCACTGCACGCGCGAGTCGCTCGCATGGCGTGTCGAGCCCGAGCTCCCCGACGTCCAAGCCCCCCAACGACGCGCCGACGGCGGCACCTGATTTGACGCAGTGCCCAACCCAGGGTCGGGCGCGTCAAAGAGGTCAGTCGAGCTGCAGCGTGTCGGTGCAGCGGATGTCACACGTGGGGGAGTCCTGGCCGCCGATGCGCCCGCAGCACGCGTTCGGATCGCCGGGGGCGTCGCAGGGGCACGTCGCCAAGGGAGGCATGCGCCAGATGCGGAACCCGAGTGCGTTGTCGGAGGTGGCATCGACGAGCATGACGTTGATGACGAGCTTCTGTCCGGCGCTGAAGCCGGCGAGCCCGAGTGACGCCGCCGAGATCTTCGCCTCGACCTGGAAGTCGATGGCGTTCGAGACGCCGGCGCTCGCGACCGCGCCCATCGGGTTGCCGACGAAGTTGCCGTTCACGTAGTCGCCGTTCCTGCCGCGATAGTCGAAGCTGAGCTGATGGTCGCCAGTGCGGAACATCCCGCTCGCGGTGGGCGCGGGCTCGCGACCGATGATCAGGTGAACGCTGTCGTTGGCGAAGACCTGACTCCCCGTGTGCTCGACGCCCGGCGCCGCCGTCACCGAGTGCGCATAGAAGTAGAGATCGGTGGGCGTCCACTGCAGCGCGAACTCGACGTGATCGCTCGCGGGGGTGCCCTTGTCGACGACGCCCGGACCGATGTCGATGCGATCGACGCAGGCCCACTCGTCGAGCTTGCCGTCGATCATCGGCGCCGTCGCAGCCTGGAGGGCGTGGATCGCGCCGCTCGGCTGCTGCGTGGTCTTCGCGGCGCACGCGGCGCCGTCCGCGGTGACTCCGCCCTCGACGGTCGAGACCTTCGCGTCGTCGGCGGGGCTCGCGGCATCGCTCGCAGCCTGCGTGGCCAAGGTGCCGTCGTTGATGCCGGCGATCGCAGCGCAGCCCCCGATGGAGATGACGACGGCGGCGGCCAGCGTCACGAAGGACGTGACGACCAGCTTGGCATTGCGGGCGAGGAGGGACCGCCTCACGATCACAGCCTAACGCGAACGACCGTGGGGCGTTAGACTCGCGCGGTGGCGAAAGCTTCGAAGAGCGACGGACGCAGCGATACCGGCCGCATGGTGGTCCTCGGCGTGGGCGGCGCGGTCGCGGCATTCTGCATGTTCGGCGGGCTCGGCAGCCTCGTAAAAACAGGGCCGAGCGACCCGCTCGACGCGATTCCGAAGGCCACGTTCATCGCCGGAACGCTGGATTTCGCGGAGCTCCGTCGTTCGCCCGTCTACGAGGTGATCTTCGGGAAAGAGGCGCCGGGCGCCGATCCCATGCGGCGCGCGCTCGGCGTGAATGCGCTGGCCGAGGCGTGCGGCTTCGATCCCGCCACGCGCGTGCAGCGCGTCGCCGTGTCGGTCCCCGAAGAGGGAGAGCGCGGCGAGTTCGGCGTGGCGGCGCGCGTCGAGGTCTCACGCGACGAGCTCGAGACCTGCACCCGCGCGCTCGCCGACAAGCGAGGCGGGCATGCCGAGACGCACGACGTCGGCAGCTTCGTCGTGCTCGAGGACACGAGCGCCGGCGCGCAGGGTGGCTCGGCGACGCGACCCCGCCTCGCCTACGGGCGCGGTGGTCTGCTCGTCGTCGGCAAGGGCACCTGGTTCGACGCCATGCTCGGTGCTGCCGAT
>JAXDMI010000038.1:0-6244 GCA_034666145.1 Myxococcales bacterium
CAGAAAAACCGAGGCGCGGTGTGCGGGGCTGCGGCGCTGCCTGGGACGTCGAGTTTCGTTGGCTCACGGCAAAGACCTCCGTTGACTCTCGTTCAATAAGCTTGGGGCGCTATTGAGCGCCAGTCAATAGGTCGGTAGACTCTTTCTCGATGGCAAGCGTGGTCGCGAGAGCAACGCGGCGCCGCGGACGCAGACCAGCGCCGGCGCGCGAACCGCGCACGCGCCTCGACGTGGACGAGCGCCGCACGCAGCTCGTCGAGCTCGGCCTCGAGCACTTCGGCGAGCGCGCCTACGACGACGTCTCGATCGACGCCATCGCCGAGGCGGCCGGCATCTCGAAGGGCCTGCTCTACCATTACTTCCCGACCAAGCGCGCCTACTACGCGGCCACCATTCGCGAAGCGGCGTCGCGTCTCGTCGCCAGCACCGAGACCGACGACGCTGCCCCGCCGCTCGTGCGCTTGCATGCCGGTCTGGACGCGTATCTCGGCTACGTGAAGATGCACGCGAAGGCCTACGCGACGCTCATGCGAAGCGGCGTCGGCGTCGATCCCGAGATCGCGCGCATCGTCGACGAGACGCGCGCGCTCTTCGTCGAGCGCCTCACGTCGGGCTTCGTGGAAGGCCCGATGGCGGGCGTCGATCGCGCGGGCTACGCGAGCGGCGTGCTCGGGTCGCCCATCGTTCGTCTCGCGCTGCGCGGCTGGGTCGGGTTCGCCGAGGCCGCGAGCTTGGGATGGACGGAAGCCATCGCCGCAGGCGCGCCGGCGCCCTCGCAAGAAGAGGTCCGCGCTCTTCTCGCCAACGCGCTGATGGAAATCGTCCGCTCGGCGACGATCAGCCTCGCGACGACCGGCTGATTCGCTGGCGATCCAGCCCGCGAACCCGAATCCGAGAGGTCGACGGGAGCCCGAACGGTTCCGTGCACTTCGCATGCATCGTTGAGATTCCAGGAGCGTGGAGCGCGTGAAGGCAGCGAGCGCCTAACCAGCGTTTTGCGCGGCTTTCCTGCTACCGATTTGCGTTTCGACCCCTTGAGACCGTTGCGAGAGGGACAAGACTCATGGTGTTGTAAAAAAATTGGCGGACCGTGCACTTGGTGCTCGGATCCTCCCAAAGCGTCCCTCAGGAGGTCTTGCGAAATGAAACGTGCACTCTTCGCGATGGTGTTGGCTCTCGGCGTCGGCATGGTCGGTTGCGCCACGGACGTCCAAGACCCCGTCCCGCCGGCACCGGCACCGGTCGCGCAGAAGGACCCTCCTGCGCAGAGCCTCAGCGGTGAGCTCCGCGATCCGCAGCAGCAGCTGCTCAGCGGCATCGGCAACGACAACGGTCTCGCCGAGGTGCCCGCGAAGCAGCGCCCGCGCGCGCCGACCCCCACGCCCGACCTGCCCGAAGAACCCGCGCAGCGCTGAGCGAGAGCCGTCGCTCGTCGTCCTCGAGTCTCGTAGCGCTCAGCCCTCGAGCGAGGTCGAGGACTCTTCGTGACGTTTCGTGGAGATCTCTCCGTCGCCGGTCTGCCGGCGCGGAGCCTGGACGTTCAGGTCGCCCGGCTCCCCAGCGTGCGCATGGATGACCGAGAGCGCACGGCGAGCTGCCTCGACGGTGATGTCGCGAGCCTCCACGATGATGGCCGCAACGCCTTCGACCTCGGCGCCCTCCGCGCCGGCCGCGAGGGCCACCGAGCGAGCGTGCAGCGCCATGTGACCGCGCTGGATGCCGTCGGTCGCGAGAGCGCGCACGGCCGCGAGGTTCGATGCGAGGCCGACCGCCGCCGCCACGGCCGCGAGATCGCTCGCCGACTCGACGCCTGCGATCTGGAGTGAGAGACGCGCGCTCGGATGCACGCGGAGCGTTCCTCCGACGGTGCCCAGCGCGAGCGGCATCTCGAGGAAGCCGACGAGCGCATCGCCGTCGCGGCGCCAGATCGAGAGCGGCGAGTACTGTCCCGAGCGCGCGGCGAAGGCATGAGCGCCCGCCTCGACGGCGCGCCAGTCGTTGCCGGTCGCGATGACGACGGCGTCGACGCCGTTCATGATGCCCTTGTTGTGCGTCGCAGCGCGGTACGGATCGAGCTCCGCGAAGCGCGACGCGTTCACGATGCCGTCGATGACCGCCTGGCCGTCCATGTCGTCGGTGGCGAGCACGTCGGCGGAGACGCGGCAGCGAACGCGCACGCAGCGCTTGTCGCAGAGGTTCGAGAGGATGCGCAGACCGACACGACCGTGCGCGAGGCTCGCGAGGCGATCGGCGACCGCCTCGGCGATCGTGTTGATGAGATTCGCGCCCATCGCATCGCGACAATCGACGATGACGTGGACGACGATCATCTCGTCTTCGGGCTGGCCGAGGGTGCGGACCTCGAGATCGCGCGCTCCGCCGCCGCGGGCGCAGAGGCCGGGGACGGCGCGATCGGCCTTCGCGAGGATCTCATCCTTCGCCGCGAGGATCGCGGCGGTTGCGCGCTTGGCGTCCTTCACGTGTGTGAGCTGGACCTGGCTGATCATCAGCGGCTCGTCCATCTCGGCGCGGAAGCCGCCCGCAGCGCGGACCATCTTCGCGGCATTCGAAGCGGCGGCGACGACGCTCGGCTCCTCGACGACCATCGGGACGACGTGGTCCTTGTCGTTGACACGCACGTTGAGCGTCACGCCGTACGGCAGCCCGTAGGTGCCGAGGACGTTCTCGACGAACTTGTCCGCGGTCTCGGCCTCGAGGCCTCCGCGATCGAGCGCCTTGGCGATCTCGTGCGCCTCGACGCCCGTGGCATCGGCGACGAGCTTGCGGCGCTCGGCGACGGTCACCTTGTAGAAGCCCGGCAGCTGCGATGTGCGCTTGATCATGACGACGATGAGGTCGTCGACGAATTCCCAACGGCGAACGTCGGGGACTGCGTGACGGCCCTCACTCCTTTCTCATCCAGTGCCACGTCGATCTCGAACAGCCCGAGCGTACGCGCACGTTCCACGAACGCGGGCGAAGGCGGCGTGCTTCCGACGAAGGTAGCCACGTCTCCGCCGCCCGCACCCGAAACACAGAACGCCGCGCTCTCCGCGGTAGCAATGTCCTCGAGGACGTCGAAGCCCTCGGGCACGATCGGCGCGTTGGCTGCGACGCCGAGTCGGAAGAGAGCGCGCGCCGCGCGACGGATCGCCGCGACGAGTCGCTCCTGGCTGCCGTCTTTCACCGACGACGCAGCCTCGTGGGCGATGACCTCGAGGTCGTCGATGCACGTGCGATGGCTCGCCGGCGACAGCGCTGCGAAGCGATCGACCTGACCGCGCAGCTCCGCGGTGCGCGCGCTCGTTCCGCACGCGAAGACGTGGATGAGGGTGCCCGCGGGAAGCGCGCGGCGCTTCGCGACGCCGGGGACGTACTCGAGCACGCCGCCGTACACGCTCGCCGCGACGTCGACGCCGCTGCCGCCCGATTGCGCTGCGGCGTGCGCGGCCCGCGCGCGTTCGAAGAGCGCGCCGCGCACCTTCTCGTCGGCGAGGTCGGCGCCGCGCTTGCCTTCACGCGCTGCGAGCGAGGCCACGAGGATGGCCGCGCTCGCGCCGAGCCCGAGCTTGCGTGCGCCGAGGAACAGCGAAGACGCGTCGACGTGCGGCGACTCGACGTCGCCGAGCGCGGCGCGGACCTCCGCGGTGGGCGTGGGGTTGGAGCGCGCGCCGTCGGCGTACGCGCCGCGGTTCGTGGCCATGACGATGGCGGGCGCGCCGCCGAGCACGGCGTACGCGCCGGTCAGCACCAGCTTGCCGGGTGCGAAGACCCTCATCGCGGCACCTCGTCGACGAGGCGTGCGCCTTCGCCGGGCGCCGCTTCGATGAGACGCACGACGCCCGGGACCGCCTCGAGGCGCGCACGAGCCGCCGCCGCGTCGGATGCGCGGACGAGACATTTGAGATGCGGACCGGCATCGACGGTGGCGTATGTCTCGAGGCCGGCAGCGCGCATGGCGCGGACCTCGCTCAGCGCGGCGAGGGTCGCACCGGTGACGTAGACGACGCCCGCCGCCATCGCGCACGCATGCATCGCGAGCGCGCTGCGCTCGGCGAGCTCGCCCACGCGCGTGAAGTCTCCGGCGAGCAGGGCCGCGCGCATGAGGCGATGCGACTCGGGCGCATCCGCCACCCAGGCCGCGTAGTACGGGCTGTTCGCCTGCGTGAGCTTCATGCCGTCCGTCGACGACGTCGACTTCTCGGCCTCGGTGGTGACGCACACGATCACCCGCAAATCCAGCGCGTTCGGCGGTGCAACCGCACGCGCCGCGCCCTCACCCGCTCCGCCGTCGAGCTCGACGAAGCCGCCGAAGAGGCTGCGCGCGGCGCTGGCCGAGCTGCGACGTGCAAGGTCGGCGACGCGCTCTGCGCTCCAGTCGAGATCGGCGGCGTGGACCGCGGCGAGCGCCAGCGCGGCGAAACCCGAGGCGCTCGACGCGAGACCGCTCGCGGTCGGAAAGTCGTTCACGCTCACGACGCGAGCACGCGACGACGTCGAGGCCGCGGCGCGCACGCGATCGAGGAGCTGCGTCGCGCGCAGCTTGGGACGCGCATTCGCGGCGACGAGCTCACCGTTGAGCACGAGCTCGTCGTCGACGAGCGTCGCGTCGAACGACACCGTGGTGGTGGTCCGCATGCCGGAGAGCGTCACCGAGAGGCTCGGCACCGCGGGCACGTTGCCCTCCCCCTCGCGTTTGCCCCAATACTTCGCCAGCGCGATGTTCGGATGCGCGACCGCGCTCGCCCAGCGACGCGACACAGAGGTCGGATCGTTCGACCGCACCGTCATGGCGACCCCGCGGCGACGACGCGTTCGTGGAGCTTCTGCAGGATCTCGCGGACGTCCTGCACCTCGGCCTTCACCGAAGCGGCGAAGCCGTCGAAGCCCTCGGCCTTCCAGGCCGCGAGGACGTCGGCGCCGCGCGCGGCATCGGTGACGAGCGCGACGACGCAACCACCACCGCCCGCACCGGTCAGCTTCGCGCCGAGAGCGCCGGCGGTGCGCGCCGTCGCGCACATCTGTTCGATCTCCGGCGTCGAGAGGAACAGCCCCGAGAGCAGCATCTGATTCAGATCGAGGAGCTGGCCGATGGCGCGGAGGTCGTGGTCGACGATGGCCAGGCGCGCGTTCTTCACGAGCGTGTGGATGGCGTCGAAGGTCTTCTGCGTGACCTCGGGGCGGCGCTCGCGGATGCGCGCCACCGAGTCGACCATCGACTTCGTGCTCGAGGCTTGGCCGCTGTGACCGATGCAGAGATGCAGCGTCTCCGACACGCGCACGCGCTCGATGGTGGCGGGCTCGTCACCTGTGCCGCGCGTGAAGAGAACGCACCCGCCGGCGGAAGCCACCGCGGCGTCGATCCCCGACGGATTGCCGTGGAACACGCGCTCCCAGGCATCGACGCGCGCCGCGATCGACTCCGCCGACGCCGCCGCATCGATCGCGCGCGCAACGGCGACGCCGAGTGCCGCCGAGCAACCGAGACCACCGCCGGGCGGAAGATCGGCCTCCGCTTCGACGTGCACCGTGCCGACGGGCGTCCGGCCGGCGGCGCGCTGATCGTTCCGTGTCGCCGCGAGCACGTCGCGAAACGCACGCGCGAGCGGAGGACCGTCGTCGCCCTCGTCTTCGCGCACGGTCACGTTCCAGCCGCGCACGTGGAGCACGCTCACCGCGGGCGCATCGAGCGTCGCATCCGCACCCGTGCTGACCTGCGCCCATGCCCCGCGGTCGATGCCGACGGCCAGCGCCGGCACGCCGTAGACCACCGCGTGCTCTCCGAACAGGATCACCTTGCCGTGCGCGGTCCCGCGCACCGGGTCGATGCCGGCGGTCGCGCCGTCCGGCGCGCTGGAGTGTGTGGTGCTGGTCGACGACACGCTCATGCCGAACGCTCCCCCAGCGCGCGCACCGCGCCTGCCAGCCACAGCTTGCCCTGCGAGTCTTCCGGAAGCGCCATCGTCTCGAGCGCGGCGCGCGCCTCGGCGAGCAGCTCGGCGACGCGCGCCTCGACGCGGGCCTTCGCGCCGCTCGTCTCCATCGCGCGCACGACCTCGGCGACGTCGTTGTCGCTCGCGTCTACGCGTCCGAGGACACGCGAGAGCAGCGCTTCGGAGCCGGCATGTCCGCGCATCTCCGCGACGAGCGCAGTGCGTTTGCCCTGGCGGATGTCGTTGCCGACCGGCTTTCCCGTGGCGGTCGCATCTCCGAACGTGCCGAGGAGATCGTCGCGGAGCTGGAA
>JAXDMI010000039.1:0-3402 GCA_034666145.1 Myxococcales bacterium
GATCAGCGCGGCGGCGAAGCGGGCGGCGAAGCTGGCGGCGAAGACTCGGGCGATTCCGGCGGCGGCGACGACGATGGCGGCGGCGGAGGCGGACCTTGCACGGCCGCGGAGCCGCCGCCGGCGACGGTGATCGGCAACCAGAACGTCTTGATCTTCGTGGTCGGTCCGTCGTGATCGTAGCCGAGCAGACCGAAGAACAGATTCGCCCAGCTGCCCGAGGGGCTCTGCCCGTACGAGAAGATCGGCAGCAGGTGGAACTGCCAGTCGAGGCCGCCCGGCACGCGCTTCTGCTTGTAGAGCGTGTTGAGAGCGACCTGCGTGACGGAGTCGTCGGCCGTGTCGGCGAAGCGCCAGAAGATCGGGAAGCCGATGGTGGTGCGGCCCTTCGGGCTCGCGAAGTCCCAGAGGATCGGCGCGAGCACCGTGTGCGTCGTGCGCTCGCTCCGTCCGAGGTACACGATCGGGTGGACGTCCACCTCCCAGCCCTTCGTGTCGTTCTGGAGCACGATGGTGGGGAAGATCCAGTTGGTGCGCGAGACGTTGTAGTTCTCGGAGCGCGCGAAGAGCGGCGTCGCGAAGGTGCGTCCGGTCGGGCTGCTCGAGTTGTAGAAGAACGGAAAGATCCCGAGCGCGCTGTAGCCCAGGTCGATGTCGGTCGCCCGGTAGTAGATCGGCACGATCGGCCCGACCATCGTGAGCGACGTCGAGTTGTTGCGCGTCGTCGCGTGCGTGAAGAACGGCGTGATCAGCGTGTCGGCCGTGCGCGACACGCGGCGGAGATAGCCCGGCAGCACGAGGAGCGACTTGTCGGGGTCACGCCCGTAGTGGAAGAGCGGGAAGAGCGTGTAATGGAACTCGCGCACGCCTCCCGTCTCGGGGTGGCCGTTGATCGTGAAGAGCAGCGGCGCGACGTCGAACACCGAGCGCTTCGGATCCGACTTCGAGATGACGGGGCCCACCACGGTGAGCTGGCTCTGCTCGATCTCGCGCTCGCGATGGAAGTAGAAGAGCGGCGGGATGAGCGTGTAGGTCTTGCGCGCGCCGTCCTCGTCGCCGTTGTCGCCGTGGAACCAGACCGGCGCGATGCCGGCGTCGACGTCCTTCAGCGTGCGGTCGCGGAAGTACGGGCCGACGAGCGTGAACGCGCCCTTCTCGTCCCAGTGCGACGTGGTGAGGGTGAAGGGCGAGTGGAAGTAGCCGCCGTCCTTGCGGTGACCCTGGAAGACGATCGGCGCGATCCAGTTGTCGTGCTCGTTCGGCGCCTCGCGATGGACGAGCGGACCGAGCACGAGGACGTGGTTCTGGCGATCGCGGACGCGCCAGGCGAGCGGAAAGAGGACGTCGGCATCCTGATCGGGCGAGCGGCGCTGGTAGAAGACCAGCGCGGCGAGCGACTCGCGATCGGTCTGCGGCGTGCTCTCGCCGGTCTTGGGATCGAGACCGCGCGTGTGCTCGAGATAGAGCGGCGGGATGAGGCGCAGCCGGTAATCGCCCCGTCGTTCCTCGTAGTACGGGAAGAACGAGCGATGGAGCTGGCCTTCGGGTGACGGCGGGCGGCCGTCGTAGTCGGTGCCGATGCGATCGCCCACGCCCTCGGGGATGGCGAGCGGGTCGGCGGGCGCGATCGCGGTGGGCTCGTCGAGCGGGCGCGATGCGGGCGAGGTGCCCTGCGGCTCCTCGTCGGGGTTGCCGCCGCGCTGCGGTCCGACGGGCTTGTTGCGCGTCGGGCTCGACTGCGTGGGTCCGCCTTGCTTGCCGCCGCCGCCGCCGCCGAGCTGCGCGAACGCCGTCGTCGGCCAGCAGATCAAGAGCGCCACCACCGCCGCGGCGAGGAGCGCCGCGAGGCGGCTCGGAAGGTCCGCCTTCGCGACCTTCTCCTGCGAGTGCGCGTTGAGGTCCTTGAGCTCGACGATGCCCTCGTCGATCTCGCGATCGCCGAGGATGACGGCGAAGCGCGCGCCGAGAGCGTTCGCGCGCCGGAGCTGCGCCTTGATCGAGGCCTTGCGCGTGTCGACCTCGCAGCGCACGCCGGCTTTGCGCACGTCGCGTCCGAGCACGAGCGCGGTGTCGACGGCGCGCTCGCCGATCGGCGCGATGACCACGTCGACGACGTTGGCGGGCGCGGCCACGTCACTCGCGATGAGGAGGCGCTCGAGGCCGGCCGCGAAGCCGATGGCAGGAACGTCGGGTCCGCCGAGCTCGGTGATCATGGCGTCGTAACGTCCGCCGCCGACGAGCGTGCTGCCCGCGCCGAGCTTGTCGTAGGCACCCTTGATCTCGAAGAGCGTGCGCCCGTAGTAGTCGAGGCCGCGCACCAGCTTGGGGTCCACCGTGTACGGCGTGCCGAGCGCGTCGAGGTGGCGGCGGAGGCCGTCCCAGTGCGCGCGGTCGTCGTCGCTCAGGAAGTCGAGGATGGTGGGCACGCTCTCGATGGCCGCCTTGTCCGCGGGGTGCTTCGAGTCGAGGATGCGCAGCGGGTTCGTGAGGAGGCGGCGCTGCGAGTCGGCGCTGAGCGACTCTTTCTGCGGGGTGAGCAGCTCGACGAGCGCTTGCTTGTACTTTGCACGCGTCTCGGCGCCGCCGATCGAGTTCAGGAACACGTCGGGCTTGGGGATGCCGATGTCGACGAGGAAGCCGACGAGCGCGTCGATCATCTCGGCGTCGCAGCCGGGGCCCGGGTCGCCGAAGCACTCGGCGCCCACCTGGTAGAACTGGCGATAGCGGCCCTTCGCGGGGCGCTCGCCGCGGAACATCGGCCCGAGGTAGTACCAGCGCGAGACCGGCTCCTCGTTGTGGACCTTGTGCTCGACGTAGGCGCGGGCGGCGCCGGCGGTGCCTTCGGGACGGAGCGTGAGGGGCTCGTCGTGGAAGACGAACGAGTACATCTCCTTCTCGACGACGTCGGTGGCCTCGCCGATGGTCCGGACGAACAGCGGCGTCGGCTCCACGTAAGGAGTGCGGACCTCGCGGTAGCCCAGGCGTTCCATCGACGAACGGAACGCTCCTTCGACCCGGTGCCATCGGCCGATCTCGCCGGGAAGCACGTCATTCATGCCTTTAACGGCACGGACGAGGGTAGGGGCCGTCACGGGGGACCGCTTATCGCGTGAGCGGGGCATAGGGTCAAGCACCGGATGATTTTGGGAAAGCAGTGACCGTCGAGGCACCTTCGCGACGTTTGCCACCATTGCCTGTTGCCTCGACCCCGTCGTGTGTTCTCCAATCCCGCCGGTGAACGGGCCCCGCGGCACGAATGCGACGAATGCGACGAGCGGACGGGTCTGCGCGCTCGACCTGGGCGCCGCACGGGTGGGCGTCGCCTTGTCCGACGAGCTCGGCCTCATGGCGCATCCCCGGGGCGTCATCGCCGCGCGCCCGCGGCCCAAGCTCCTCGAGGCCCTC
>JAXDMI010000040.1:0-7458 GCA_034666145.1 Myxococcales bacterium
GTGAGTCTCTGGCTGAGGCCCGCTCGCAAATCACGCGAGCGGGCCTTGCGCGTCTGAATCTCAGCGGTCATCTTTCGTCGAACCTCACCTGACGAGACGCACCTCCCGGGCATTTCCGGGAACGACGCTTCCGAGCTGGAAGCGTCGACACCGACGTCTCTAGACACGAAACCTTCCTTGCTTTCGACTCGTCGAAGGCTGCGCGCGCCCGTGAGCGTCGCGCAACGAGGGGACCGCCATGACCAACCAAGTCACGACCACGACCACGCTCACCGAGGCGCAGAAGGGTCCGGCCGAGAAGCTCCTCGACCTCACCCTCAACGCGTCCGCGCACCTCTGGCACAACCGTCCCGGCCTCGACGTCGGCGGAACGTGGCATGCGCGGCGCGGCGCGAAGAAGGACGTGATCTCGCGGTCGACGCCCGTGAAGCCCGGTCTCCACGCGCCCGCGGCGGAGCGTCTCTACGCGCGCCTGCTCGACATCCATCAGCTGAACGCCGAGCTGATGGCGCGCTTCGCGAGCTACGCGCTCACGCAGACCGAGTGGCGCGACCTCAAGGTCGCGTGCGCCGCGCTCATGCTCGTGCAGCCTCACGCGGGTCAGCCGATCAAGGGCGACGACGGCGAGGTCGCGTTCCACGACGACGACTACCGCTCGGTGGGCGAGGCGATGATCCTCTTCTACGAGAAGAAGTCGACGAAGATGCTCACGCCGAAGAGCGTGCTGCGTGTCGCCGAGCTCCTCGAGACGCCGGTCATCGCCGAGCTGAACAAGATCGCCGGCTTCTCGGACACCGGATCGAAGAAGGCACCTCTCGGCCGCTGGAAGCGCGCCGCGACGCGCTGGCTCGCGATCCGCGAGAAGAACCTCCCGATGCTCCAGGGCCTCGTGAAGGCGGGCTACAAGGAGACCCTCAAGAACATCGCGCGCAAGGCCGGCTACAAGCCTTCGAGCTCGGCGTTCTTCGAAGTGCTCGGCTGGAAGCAGAAGCAGGCTTCCGGCGGACATCGCGCGGTCGGCATGTCGGGCCTCGTGCTCCAGAAGCGTGAGCGCTTCGACGGCGTGTCCGAGGCGGAGATCTGCGAGGCGATCGCCGAGCAGAAGCTCTCGTACAAGGACGTCGTCGGTCGACTGCCGAAGGACGTCGGCCTCACGCCCGCCATCATGGTGGCGCTGCTGCCCTCGCTCTCGGATCGCGACCTCCGCATCCTCACGCCCACGCTCGAGGAGCTCGGTCTCATGACCGAGCCCGAGATCCGGAAGCGTTGGGAGAAGGCGATCGCGGAGTCGACCGATCAGCGCACGCTCCAGATCTCGAAGAACGTGCGTTCGAAGGAGCTCAAGGAGAAGCTCGTCGACGCTTCGGACAACGCGGCTCGCAAGGCCGTCGCCGAGGCGAGCGCCGAGCAGCCTGTCGATGTGATGTTCCTCATCGACAAGTCGGGCTCCATGGAAGGCGCGATCGACAAGTCGAAGGAGGCACTCTCGCGGATCCTCGCGGGCTTCCCCGAGGACAAGGTGCATATTGCAAGCTTCGACACCGTCGGCACCGTGCTCGAGCCGAAGGCGCCCAACCGTGCTGCAGTGCAACACATGCTCGCCGCCATCAAGGCGGGGGGCGGCACCATGCACGCGTCGGGTGTCCGCGCACTCTACCAGAGCGGGTTCCGCGTTCCTGCGGGCTCGAACCTCGTCGTCATCGTCGTCGGTGACGAGGCCGGCGAGGACGGCGCGCAGCTCGCGCGTGCATTCGGCGAGTACGGCTACAAGCCCGCGGCGATCGCCGTCATGGTGAACGTCTCGGGTGCGCGTGGCCGTTCCATCCAGGACTGTGCGCGGTCGCTGGTCATCCCGTACAGCGAGGTGAACATCGACCAGTTCGAGGACCCGTACCAGGTCCCTCGCGTCCTTCGTGCGCTGCTCGAGGCGCCCAAGCTGGGCACCGCGGGCGCGCTCGGCGGCGCGGGCGCGCAGATCGCGTGGCTCGAGAAGGTCATCCAGACCCCCATTCTGCAGCTCCCTTCCTGATCCGGATCGCGGAGGTCCGTCGTGGACTACACCAAGTTCCTGAACAAGAAAGAGCACGTCGTGCTGGCCTACCTCGGCGGCGCGCATGTCTTCGGCAAGGACCGCAGGCTGCGCGTCGACGGGGAACGGCCGGCGCACGGTTTCCGTCGCTTCGAGGTGAGCGGGCGTAACGCACGCTCCCTCGAGGCGGTGGATGCTCCGGATCTGAGCGAGCTGCCGAAGGTGCGTGGTCATCTCGTCGCGGGATGGCTCGTGTCGTCGGCGTCGTCCGGTGGTGCAATCACGCTCGGCCGCGTCTCGCTCCTTCCCGAGGACGAACCGTCGCCGCTCGCCATGGCGCGCGCGCGCGTCTGGTACTCGGGCGATCTCCTCTTCGAGTCGCTGGACTTCGACGGCGAGCCCGAAGAACAGGCGCGTTTGCGCCTCGAACAGCTCGCGCCGCTCGGCGATCTCAAGGGCGTCGCGGCGACGCTGCGCACCGCTTACGGCATCGCGCTCGCCCTCGCGATGGGACGCCACCTCGGGGCGCCCATCGCCGTTCGCGAGGCAGCGGGGCATGCGATGCAGCTCGCCGACGGCGGCGAGCCGGCAGCGCGTGAGCTCTTCGCGCGGGTCGAACGCGATCGTCTCGCCGCGCAGGAGCGCGCGTGGGCGCGTGCGCTCGTCGCGGGTCGTCCGCTCGCTCGCGTGCGCGGACCAAGCGGCGCGTCGCGAAACGTGGTGCCTACCCTGGACAACGCGACCGAGCGTGCCGAAGCTGCGCTCGACGGCGCCGAGGCGCGAATGCTCGCGACGCGGCGTCTCGGCGGAGGCAACCAGCTCGAGGTGGCCTTCCAATTCATGGGCGAGCGATTCCTCAGCGTCGTCGACGCGATCTCGCTCCAGGTCATCGACTCCGGCATCTGTCTCGACGGCGAGGACGAGCTCGTCACGCTGGACAGCCTGCCCGGCGTCATTCGCGAGGCCATCGACATCGGTCGCCTCGTCATCACGCGCAGGTAAACGAGAAGCACGCGAACGACATGGCGACGATGCGTGAGGTCTTGCTGCTCATCGGGGAGGACGACGTGGTCCTCTGGTCGGACGCGTCCGACAGCCCGGTGGCGCTGCCGGACTCGCGCGCGCGGTGGGAGGCGATCTGGTCACGCCGCGATCGCATCGTCGAGATCGCGCACTCGCATCCCGTCGGACCGCAGGCGTTCTCGCGCGAGGACGAGACCACGATGGCAGCGCTGGTGACGGCGCTCGGACGCTCGCTCATGTTCTCGGTCGTTGCACCGAACGGCATGGTGCAGTGCAACAAGAAGAACGATGAAGCTTCCGAAGTGACGCTCGTCGAATGCGAACCGTGGTGGGCCTCGCTCCTGCGACACGCCTCGAGCATGGGTCGGCCTTCGACCCTCCCACCCAAGACACCCAAGACTCCACAGGAGGAGTGACCCATGGCTGTTCTCAACATCACCTACAACGGACTCTCGGCTGACTACCCGCTCGACGTGGAGATGAACCTCACCGATCGCGACGTGCGTCGCATCGGCGTCGAGGTCGTTCGCTCGGGCGGCCTGCGGGGCCTCTCGATCGCGAACCTCTCCGAGCGCGCGTTCGACGACTACGTCGTGGACCGCTTCGACACGCCCGCGGGCGGCCGTCGGATCTACCTGCGCCCCAAGGTGCCGTTTGGTTGAATCGGAGCTCTCATGAAGCGGATCGTCTTCGCCGGTGTCGGCGCGCTCGGGTCGAACGCGGTCGTGCTGTGCCGCAACCTCGCGGTGCAGCTCGTCCTCGTCGACTTCGATCGCGTCGAGTCGAAGAACTGCCTCTCGCAGGCGTTCGTCAGGCCCTCCGTCGGTAAGAACAAGGCCGAGGCCTTGAAGCTCCAGCTATCGAGCTTCTGGGGCGTCAAGGCCGAGTCCTTCGGCGTTCGCATCGGCGAAGACAACATCGAGGTGCTCTGCGGCAGCGCAGATCTCGTCGTCGATGCGTTCGACAACGCCAAGAGCCGCCGCGTTCTCTCCACGTGGGCGAGGCGCGCGAACAAGGCCCTCGTCCATGCCGCGGTCTCCGCCGACGGCACCTTCGGCCTCGTCCGCTGGGACGAGCGCTTCACGCCCGACGAGGAGCCCTCGGAGGGCGAAGCGACGTGCGAGGGCGGAGAACACCTGCCGCTCGTCGCGCTCGTGGCGACGACGCTCGCCCGCTCGATTCAAGACTTCGTGAAGGACGGCACCCGGCACGATGCCATGGTGTCGCTCAGCGGCGTCGTGACGACGGCGTAGCTACGGCTTCGCGAGCTCGGCTTCGATCGCAGCGACGACGGCGGGGTCGTCCGGATACGTACCGTTCTCGACGCGTAGGACGACCTTGCCCTTGCGGTCGACGAGGAACTTCTCGAAGTTCCACTGGACGGGTCGATCGTAGCCGGACGGCGGCGAGCCGGCGGGCTGCGGCGGGTAGTTGGCGGTGCCGGGCTGCGCGTGGATCCACTGGTAGACGGGCTGCATGGCGGCGCCGTTGACGTCGCCGATCTCGAACATCGGAAATGTGATGTGGTACATCGACGTGCAGAACGCCGTGACCTGCTGATCCGTCGCATACTCCTGACCACCGAACTGCGGTGACGGGAAGCCGAGGATGTAGAAGCCCTGCGCGCGATACTTGTCGTAGAGCGTCTGGAGCGGCGCGTACTGCGGGGTGTTCCCGCACATCGACGCGGTGTTCACGATCATCAGCACGTTGCCGTCGAACTTGCAGAGCGGAACGTCGTCGCCGACGGTGAGCTTCTTCGCGTGCAGCGCGCTCAGCTGACCGGCCGTCCCGGTGCAGGCCTTGACGCTCGGGTCGTTGGTCGGATCGACCGGCGTGGGCGCGGCGGGCCCCTCGGGGGCGCCCGTCGGCGGCGCGCTCGGGACGGCGGCGGTGTTGCCTCCGTTGCCGGCGCCCGGGGTCTGCGTTCCTCCCGCGGGCGCGGGGTCGCTCGACGCCGCGTTGCATCCGGCAGCGGTGACGGCGCCGGCGAGGACGACTGCAACGACGACCGGCAGGAGCATTTTCGACGTCTGCATCGATCCTCAGTGTGCCACGAACCGTAGATGCCTCAACCGTCCGAGGCCGCCCGCCGTGACCATTTCCTACGCACCAGCCGACCGAGCGGTTCCACGTCGCTTTCCGGAGGTGAGCGAAAGGGCGTATTTGCCGCTAGAACGCCGATCCCGATCCGAATGGGGCTCAGAGTCCGAGCGCGGCCTTGACCCCCTGTTCAAAGCTCGGCACCCTAACCCCCATGGCGAGTGATCCGCCCTTCCGCGCTCGACCGAGTATGCGCTCAGGCGCACACGAGGACGAGGGGGAGTCCACGCGCATCACGAACCTCGCGAGCCTCGAGAGCGAGCTCCGGGCGAGGCGCCAGCAGGTCCACGCCTACCTCGTCGTCCTCGCCGGGTCGAACCTCGGCGAGATGTACAAGATCGAGGGGCCCGAGAGCGTCATCGGGCGGGCGATGAGCGCCCAGCTGCGCCTCAACGACGACGGCATCTCGCGCCGTCACTGCCGCGTCCTTTCGATCGGCGGCCGGGTCATCGTCGAAGACCTCGGCAGCGCCAACGGCACGCTGGTCAACGGCGAGATGATCCAGCACCAGGAGCTGAAGGAGGGCGACAAGATCCGCCTCGGCGCCAACACGATGCTGAAGTTCACGTACCAGGACAAACTGGACGAGACCTTCCAGCAGCAGATGTACGACGCGGCCCTCCGCGACGGTCTGACCAAGTGTTACAACAAGAAATTCTTCCAGGACCGCCTCGAGACCGAGTTCGCCTACGCGAAGCGGCACAAGACGATGCTGTCCTTGGTCATCTTCGACGTCGACCACTTCAAGAAGGTCAACGACAACTACGGCCACCTCGCCGGTGACGCGGTGCTCGTGCATCTTGCACGCATCACACACGCGATGATCCGCACCGAGGACGTCGCCGCACGTTACGGCGGCGAGGAGTTCGCCATCATCTGCCGCGGAATCCCGCTCCTCAACGCGGGCGTCGTCGGCGAGCGCCTGCGCGCTGCGGTCGAGCAGGAGAACTTCGAGTACCAGGGCAAGCGACTCCCGGTGACGATCAGCGCCGGCGTCGCCGCGCTGCCCGAGGCCCAGGTCGCGACGCCCGCCGAGCTCGTGGGCGAGGCCGACTCCGCGCTCTACGAAGCGAAGCGCAGCGGCCGCAACCGCGTCTGCATCAACGGCCTGTAACCGTCCGAGCCTCTCGGAACGCTCAGCGACGGCGCGGGGGCATCGTCGGGCTGGTTGGGCCTGCTGCCGCCGGCGGAACGAACCCAGGGCGCTTCAGCGTCGGCTTGCGCGTCGTCGTCACCGCGGTCGGCCACGTCACCGGAGGCGGCGGGAACGCCGGCTTCGCGAGCAGGTAGCCCTGTCCGAAGTGCGCGCCTGCTTCCTGGACGGCTTCGAGCTCCTCGACCGTCTCGATGCCCTCGGCGACGACGAGCGCGTCGAGGTCGCGGCAGAGAACGACGATCGCCGACACGAGCTTGAACATGCGCGTGTCTTTCACGAGCCCCATGATGAGGTCGCGATCGAGCTTCACCACCTTCGGATGCAGGTCGGCGATGTACTTCAGGTTCGAGTAGCCGGCGCCGAGATCGTCGACGACGAGATACACGCCGCGTCCACGGACCTCGCGCAGCACGCTCTGGCAGAGACGGAAGTGCGAGAGCGGAACGCTCTCGGTGATCTCGAGATAGACGTCCTCGGTGTGCTGGAAAATAGGGTCGTCCGGTTGGACGACCCACTTCTCGTTCAGCTCCGCGGGATGGATGTTCAAGAACAGCGGATGCGTCGGGCAACCCGCCACCGCCATCTCGCGGATGATGCGTCCGAGCTCGCCCGTGCACGAGTGCTGCACCGCAGCAGCGAAGAGGCTCATCGGAGTGTCGAAGTCTTCGCGGTTCGCTCGGACAAGCGCTTCGTACGCGAAGATCTTACGCGTCGTCAGATCGACGAGCGGTTGGTACACGACCTTCAGATCGCGCGCGTCGAGGACGCGGCGGATCAAGACGGTGGTGCGACGGCTATCTGCAGCAGCGGCCTTCGACAAGCCCACCCATTGTAGAGAGGCACGCGAGGGATGTCAGCCACCGAACGGGTGACGCCTTCGAAGCGTGTAAGCACCCGAAGTCGTCAGGACTTCAGCGTTGCGGCGAGCTGGCCCCGGCGAAAGACCCACATCTCTCCTGGTCGGCCCATGGTCCACGTCTCGTCGCGCGTGAGCGGCGCTGTCGCGATGATGGCGACGCGATCGCGCGGCGTCGTCACCTCTGCGAAGTCGACGGTGAGGTCGTCGTCGGCGAGCGTCGCCTTGCGAAAAGGCGCCTTTCTCACGATGTAACAGAGCTTGGTCGCGCATCTTGCGAACATCTGCTGG